>JACREZ010000044.1 GCA_016212665.1 Ignavibacteriota bacterium | reverse complement strand
TAACAATCCTCTTTGTGAAACCTCTTCTTTCCATTGTCTTCCATCAAAATGAATGATAAGACTGCTATCAAGAAAGTTCGGGGGAGGGCTTGGGTTTTGGTAAATTCGTTCGCCAACAGCATAAATATCATTCGCTGCAAAACCATAAATTGCGCCCAGGTCAATTGGTCCGGTAGTGACACCTCCACCTTCAATAACAAGAAGTTTGACAGGTGACCATTGAACACCATTAAAATGATACATTTGTCCGCGGTTTTGGTCATTATGTCCTACCACATAAACGTCTGTCGGAGAACTTGCCCAAATATCCTGCATCAAAGTTTGGAAACTGCCGGGGTAAGCGAGGGTGTCAACTGTCCATGTGTAATCCCGCTTGCCTGGTTTGGGTGTTTCATCGGGTTGTGTTTCATCTTCTTCACAAGAAAAACTTACCAAGATTAAAATGATTAACAGGATAACCTTTACAATCAAAAAGAGAGAGTGGTTCATTACTTTTTCAAATCGCCTCATGCAACCCGTCTCCGGGCTGACAATCCCTTAGTGTTCACGGTATTATTCATGGTTCATCTTTCTAACTATTTGTCGCACCAACATAAGAAGCATACTTGGAAAAATCAATTAGTGACATCCAATAAATTACGGCTAAAGGAAACAGTTTTCTTTCGGGGCGCGTAAAGTGTTCAGAAGAAACAATGCCGCTAAGATTTTCCCCGAACACTTCCTGAATTATCGGCAACATCTTTCTGCATTTTCATTTCTGCAAACCCATCCTTCAAAACTGAGAGCATCTGAATAGAGGACAAGCAATTTGTTTCAGATTACCAGAATTTTTCTGGCACATTCTCTGACAATTATAAATAGAGATTTTTTTCTATCAACAATACACGAACAGGTTTTCAGCATGAAAGAGCAATTTTATACCATCGGCGAGGCGGCAGATATTCTCGGAGTTTCCATCCCGACATTGCGGTTGTATGAACGGGACGGGTTGATTATCCCGTACCGCCGGGAGAGCAGACACCGTCGTTTCTCGGAGGTTGATATCGAACGAATCCGGTGCATGAGAGGAATGATTAACAAGGAGAAAGTCAGCGTGGAAGGAATCAAGCGTTTGCTTGCGATGATTCCGTGCTGGAAAATAAAAGATTGCCCGGAAGATGTCCGGAATAGTTGTCCCGCATTTCATGAACATGATAAACCATGCTGGATGGTGAGCGGGAAAAACTGGAAATGCAAAAGCGATGAATGCCGCGAATGCGCCGTCTATAACAACATCACCAATTGCAGTGTGTTGAAACAGACGATTGCAACATTTACGGTTGCGCCTGCGGCTTCCGTGTAAAGTTTCGCCGAACAGCAATACAGTGTCATGGGCAGACAGGAATGTCTGCCCTACAATTTTTGTTCATTGGCTTCGTACGTTTCTTTTTGATGAAAAGAGAAAACAATAGTATCTTCTTCCGCAAATAATTCTTCACATACTATGTCTCTGCTAATCACGTGAGCGCCATCTCCAAACGACTCCGTTTCCTTGACCGCTACCTCACGCTTTGGATTTTCCTTTCGATGTTCATTGGCGTCATGTCAGGATTTCTTTTTCCGAACATTGCACAGTTCTGGGATTCGCTCAGTAGCGGCACAACCAATATTCCCATCGCCATCGGTTTGATATTGATGATGTATCCCCCGCTCGCCAAAGTGAAGTACGAAGAACTCGGCGACGTTTTCCGGAATACAAAAGTGCTGGGACTTTCGCTCGTTCAAAACTGGTTCATCGGACCAATCCTGATGTTTGTTCTCGCCGTTGTCTTTCTTCACGACTACCCGGAATATATGGCAGGTGTCATTCTCATCGGGCTTGCACGGTGCATCGCGATGGTGATTGTCTGGAACGAACTTGCAAAAGGAGATACCGAATATGCCGCCGGATTAGTTGCGTTCAATTCTATTTTTCAGGTCTTGTTCTTTTCGTTCTATGCGTATGTGTTCCTTACCGTATTCCCTTCGTGGCTTGGATTGAAAACTTTCACGGTGAACATCACCATCGGACAAATCGCAGAAAGCGTTTTTATCTACCTCGGCATTCCGTTCATTGCCGGAATTATCTCCCGGTTTCTGTTCATCAAACTCAACGGGAAAGAATGGTACGAGAAAAAATTCATTCCGAAGATTAGCCCGCTGACATTGGTTGCACTCCTCTTCACCATCTTCGTGATGTTCTCGCTCAAAGGAGAATACATTGTAAAAATTCCGCTCGATGTTGTTCGCATTGCGATTCCGTTGGTGTTGTATTTTATCATTATGTTTCTCGTTTCGTTTTTTATGGGAAAGAACATCGGCGCAGATTATTCTAAGACTGCAACACTCTCCTTCACCGCCGCAAGCAACAATTTTGAACTTGCGATTGCTGTTGCCGTTGCTGTCTTCGGAATAAATTCGGGTGAAGCATTCGCCGCCGTCATTGGACCACTTGTCGAGGTTCCTGTTCTCATCGGCTTGGTGAATGTTGCGCTCTTCTTCCAGCAAAAATACTTTGCCGCCAAATCCTCGGTCGTGTAAAAATTCAAAACAAAAAACCTCATCATCCATCCTGAATCATGAATCAGAAATCAGAAATTTCACCCGCCTTCGGCGGGCAAGGCAATCAGAAATTAAAAGTTCTCTTCCTTTGTGTCGCCAACTCCTGCCGCAGTCAGATGGCTGAAGGATTGACGCGGCATTATCTTGGTGAACACTTTGACGCTTACTCAGCGGGATACATGTCCACGTATGTCAATCCCAATGCAATCAAAGTGATGGCAGAAATCGGCATTGACATTTCCGGGCATCGCTCGAAAGAAGTTTCAGAGTTTCATGGACAGCCATTCGATATTGTTATCACCGTCTGCGAAGAAGGCGACGCCGCATGTCCCGTCTGGCTTGGCGAAGGAAATAAAGTTCACCTCCCGTTCTATGACCCGGTACGGGCGAGCGGAACCGAGGAGGAGGTATTGGCTGTGTTTCGGCGTGTGCGGGATGAGATGAAAGAAACATTACTGGTCTACCTCAAAGATATTTCTAACCGAGAATGTTCCGTTGAATCATATTTCAATAAATTATTATGACTCCGTTCTTTCAGCCGAAAAGTTGAAACGATGCTACGAAATTGCACCTCCTCGTGTTCAACAATACTTCGATGCGGAAGTCGAACATGTCCTGAAGTACATTAGACGCGAAGATACGGTGTTAGAGTTGGGCTGTGGCTATGGAAGAATACTTCCATCTCTTGCACGGAAAGCGGCGCACGTGTTTGGAATAGACAAATCATATCCGAGTCTTCAACTTGCCGAACAATTACTCCACCACGTTCCAAACTGTTCAGTAGCGCTTATGAATGCAATCCGACTTTCGTTCAAAGATGAAATGTTTGCTTGTGTTGTCTGTATCCAAAACGGAATTTCTGCTTTTCATGTCAGCCAAGAGGAGTTACTACGGGAAAGTGTTCGTGTTACAAAACGAGGCGGTGTGATTTTGTTCTCTACGTACTCCGAAAAATTCTGGAAGCATCGGTTGGAATGGTTTCGACTACAATCTGAAGCCGGGTTGCTGGGAGAAATTGATTACGAAAAAACAGTCAACGGAAATATTATCTGCAAGGATGGATTCACCGCAACAACAGTGTCAGCCGAACAATTCAAGGAACTTACTTCACACATAAAAAATATTCGGGTGACAATCGAAGAAGTGGATGAATCAAGTTTGTTTTGTGTCATCGAGCGAACATGAAACAAAAAACCCCGTCTTGCAACAAGCGGGGTTTTCTTTTGTATTGATATTTGAACTCTGCTATCTGATAAACTTCCACCAATCGTAATGATTGTTTTCCAATTCTGTTTGCGAGGGCATCGGGTAGAAAAGCAGTTCGTTGCCGGCGGCAAACCAGAATCCATGACGAATCAATGTGTATGATGCATCAAGAAATGTTGTATTCAGATTCAGTGTTTTGGTTTTCTTCGTTGGGTCCGTTTGGAGTTGTCTGATGTATTCAAACAAACGCGAGGGATGCGTTTCCGGAATCGGGGAATACCAGATTTCCCTGTTTTTATTTTTCTCAACAAACTCATTGATGTTAAACTCGTACTGAGTAAAACAAATCTTCGGAGCGCTCTTCGATTTGCTTTCGCTGGTGATATATTTTCCGAATGCACGCTGGTCGAGTGTAGATGCAATCAGATTGGAAAGAGGAGTGAGTTCCTGATAAATCCGAACCAAGCCCGGTTCGTTTACTGCTGTGTACGGTTGCGATGCAATTTCGAGCATCATACCGTTTGCGGTTACAAGGTAGAGATTTTTGAGCGCTTTCAAATCTACATTTTCAAGCACACGGTACGAGGAGATGAACTTTGTCTTCTTCGGACTTCCATCCGGCTTGTTGACCGTGAGCGAAAGGTAATGTTCAATGTCGAAGTACGGATCGCGGAAATTGATGTCCACTTCTGCAAAGACGACCTTGCCCCGGAAGTGTTTCGCACTTCCGATGGTGTAGTGTTGTGAAAATTCCTTCGGCGACAATTGTGACGCCACCAAAGCGTTGATAGGAAAGACTATCATGTATAAATGTTTTTGATATTCAGCCATAGTTTTTTCTGTAATTGTTGTATTGATATTATTTGCAATATGATATTTGAATTTCTGATTACGGATTGTCCGTACACCCACTATTGAGATTGCTTCATCCCGTTCTGATACTTGATGAACGGGATTCGCAATGACACCGAAGGGCGAGCCATTGCGAATCCCATTTCAGCCAACGGCTCGTAGAGCGGGGTAAAGCAATCTCAACCCCAAAATAAAAACGTGACTATCACGAATGAACTATATCATGCAGTTCATTTCTAAAACGAACCTTGTCCGGGGTCAGAGTGCCGCAATGACAATATTCTTCCTTATTCAACTGAAAGAATTTCACCTTCAAGATACAAATCTTCCCATGAGGGGTTTACTTTCTTTACCAGATTAATCTTCTTGATCCGTGAACCTGCTTTAATTTGTTTTTCTCGGTCAATCGCATTGTAGGGGTCTCTGAACACTTCATAGTAAACTAACTTTGTTATGTTATACCTGCTTGTAAATCCTTGGTGTATTTTTTCCTTATGTTCCCAAACTCTTCTGGCGAGATTATTAGTAACACCTGTATATAACACAGTGTTATTTTTATTCGTCATTATATAAACAAAGTATTGTTGCTCTGCATACATAAAGATTACGGTCATTGCGAACCCCGCTTCAGCGGGGTGAAGCAATCTCACTGTTCAGTTCTGTGTCCGGGAAAAGAAACTGTCTCATCATCTGCTCCTTGAGCGGGATACTCGATATGACAATTCATATACCTACCTCGCGCTTGGATAACTCGGTGCAATATCAACAGGGACATCGGTAAGTTTATCAAGCACCGCTTGCATTTCGGGACGAATGACAGCATACTTGTCGAGCAATTGTTTTGCTTTCTGATAATTTCCTTCTGCCTGAATGGTCATAATCTCGCCCGTTAACTTCGTTGATGCTTTCTTCATCTTCTCTCCGTCAACCGAAAACTTCTGAGTCGAAGGATTGTAACTGACTGCTCCTTCATCAATCAGGTAATTAAATTGCAACGCCATCCCCCGTCCATGCGCTTCCTTGATACCAAATCGTACCGAACGAAAAACGCCGGCAAGATACGTCACATACATTTGTTCTTCAAATGATTTTTCAAGCAAGCCTTTGTCAATCAAATACTGAAGACAGAACAAACCGGAAATATCCGCTTTCGCTTCTTCAAGTGCAGAACTTAATTCTTTCATCGCCTGTCGTACCGTTGTTTCTTTTCCATCAACGGTGATTGAATGAGGTCCGAGTCCGTGCATCAATTCGTGTGCAAGAATATGTGTGAAGAATGGCTCGAACGAAATGTTGTCTAACTGTTTCTCGTCAACAGCTACTTTTGAAATCGGAACGAGCGCTTTATCGAATTTTGCCTGCTGAACATTCTTCAACATGACGCGCTTGCTTCCTTTCTCTTTGGTTACCTGTTCATCATTCGGAAGATTGAACGCGGCGGTTTGCACTCCGGCACGCGACTCGCCTCCGGTAACCACTAAATCAACAACACGAATCGGCGACGATGCACCTAACTTAGGATTGCGATATTTCTCATCAATAGGCAGGTTGTTTTCAATCTCCTGCAAGTATCCTGAAAACTTCTCCAACTTTTTTGTCTCCTCATCATTCCTCAGCGTGATGAATGCTTCGAACGCTGCCTTGTAATTGAACATCTCATCGAGATACACTTCATACGGACCAATTGTCGGTTCTATCGGTGAATCCAAATCCATCCACACGACATCGCTTTCATAATAGTTGTTGCTCGAAAATGCTTCTGCTCTTGCTGCAAGAAATTTTTTCAGGGAGGGATTCTCCGTTAATTCCGATGCTTCATTCAACAACTGTGCGGCAGGCTCAAGAAATGTTTTGTACTCCTCGTTATACGGAACCAACTTCAATTTCTTGGCTTCATCTCTTCTGATAGTATAGAAAAACCCCGTAGCCTTTTTCTGTTCATCCTCCGGTAACGAAGCAAGCCATTGATTGAATTCCTCTTTCGTCATGTCTTCGGGATAATAATTCGCGCCTGACGGTTTCGGATGAGGAACGCCTTCGATGAACGGCTCGTCATGGTCTAACTTCGACCAAGGTCCCATGTTGATGAGAAAATATTTCAACCGTTCTTTTCCATCGGGTAAAGCGTCATGTTGTAACTTGTTCAACACATCAATATTCCCCGACCATACCTGACGCAAATATAATGAGTCCATCAACTTCGCCGCTTCGACAAGTTTCGAGAGCGCTTGCTTGTCTCCATCCGAAAGTTTGGAAACGTCTGCTTTAATCTCCGTCGGAGCGAAGCGTTCGATTTGTTGTTTGAGTGTCATGGAATTATGTTGAGCATGCACGGTTGTAACTGTAAAAAGGAGGATAATAAATAGAGAGAAGTTGAACTGTTTCATTTGATTTGCTTTCGAGAAATATTTCGGGCACAAATATACTCATTTCATCCTTGATTTCTGAACAAGCGATTCTTTCCCCTTTTCATCTGTTTGACTATATTTCACCCGCACTCATGTTAACATTTGTAACTTTTTACTTTAAACTTCCTTTATGGATGATGCACTTCTAATCCACCGCCTTCAATTCGCCTTCACGATTTCATATCATTACCTGTTCCCGCAACTCACGATGGGACTCGGACTGTTGATTGTCATTCTCAAATGGTTGGCAATCAAAAAGAAAAAAGAATCATACAATATTGCCGCGCGATTCTGGGCGAAAATTTTCGCCATCAACTTTGCGATGGGAGTCGTCACAGGCATCCCGATGGAGTTTCAATTCGGAACGAACTGGGCGCGCTTCTCCACCTTTGCCGGCGGCGTTATCGGACAAACACTCGCGATGGAAGGTGTGTTTGCATTTTTTCTTGAATCTGCCTTCCTCGGCTTGTTTCTCTACGGTGAAAAGAAGCTTGGACAGAAAGGACATTTCCTAACGGCAATTGCCGTTTGGCTCGGCTCATGGATTTCCGGTTATTTGATTGTTGCAACGAACGCATGGATGCAACATCCGGTCGCCTACTCTATCGCCACCGATGGCTCCGTGCATGTGAATGATTTCTGGGGATTGATTTTCAATCCGTGGGCGTTCTGGCAATATCTTCACACGATGGGCGGCTCTGTTGTTACGGCTTCGTTCGTCATGGCTTCTGTCGGGGCGTTCTATCTTCTTGCACGAAGAGACCATGACTTCGGAAAAATGTTTATCCGTATCGGGGTCGTCACCGGAATTATAGCCAGCGTGTTTGAATTATTCCCAAGCGGCGACAGGCAAGGAATGTACGTGGCACAACATCAGCCGGTAACACTTGCCGCGATGGAAGGATTGTTTGAAACGAAAGAAGGCGCCGAGTTGATGATTCTCGGTCAGCCCGACATGGAAAAAATGAAGATGGATAATCCATTGTATGTTCCGAAGATGCTCAGTTTCCTGACCTACTACCGATGGAACGCGGAAGTGCGAGGTCTCGATTCGTTCCCGAAAGACCAGTGGCCCACGAACATCCCGCTCCTTTATTATAGTTATCATATCATGGTCGGATTGGGAACAATCTTCATTGCAATCATGGCGCTTTCAACATTTCTGCTTTGGAAAAAGAAATTGTTTGAGCAGCGATGGGTGTTGTGGATTCTGTTTGTTAGTTTTCCTTTTCCGTACATTTGCAACACAGCCGGATGGATGACCGCGGAACTTGGTCGCCAACCGTGGCTTGTGTATGGTCTGCTTCGCACAGTAGATGGAACTTCAACGATGGTTTCTGCCGGTAACGGATTGTTCACCCTGCTTGGATTTCTTGGGATGTATTTTGTACTGGGAGTGTTGTTTGTATTGTTAGTGATTAAAAAAATCAACGCGGGTCCCGATGCGTTGGCATTCAACAAAGGAAAGGAATCATAACAATGGAAACTCTTTGGTTCACTATCGTCACCTTCATGCTCACCATGTACGTCATCCTCGATGGCTTTGACCTTGGCGCTGGCATCATTCATTTACTCATCACAAAATCTCCTCGGGAACGGGAAATGATTATCAAAGCAATCGGTCCTGTGTGGGACGGAAATGAAGTCTGGTTGCTTGCGGCGGGCGGTTCGCTCTATCTTGCATTTCCACTTTTGTATGCTTCAAGTTTCAGCGGCTTCTATCTTCCGCTGATGATTGTTCTCTGGCTGATTATGTTGCGCGCTCTCGGTATCGAGTTCCGTCATCAACTTCATCACCCGATGTGGATTCGGTTTTGGGATACCATGTTTGCGGGGTCGAGTATTTTACTTGCTATCTTTTTCGGTGCGGCGCTCGGTAATGTTGTACGAGGGGTTCCGCTCAATGCCGATGGCTATTTCTTCGAGCCGCTCTGGACAACGTTCACTGTCGTTCCCGATGCCGGCATTCTTGATTGGTTCACTGTTCTCATGGGACTCGTTGCGCTCTTCACTCTTACCGTTCATGGCGCGAATTACATCGTTGTGAAAACAGAAGGCGAACTCCAAACCCGTGCACGGGCAATCTCCGGCAAAGCATGGTGGGGAATGTTGCTGACTTCCACTCTCGTTTTCTCAGCAACATGGTACATCCATCCTGAAATTTGGGATAATTACTTTGAACATTTCTGGGGATACATGTTCCCGGTTCTCGGTGTATGCGGATTGTTCGGGACATTCTACTTTAATAAACGAGAAGCAGACATGAGCGCGTTTCTCAGTTCAACGATGTTCATCGGAGGAATGTTGGCAAGCACTGCGTTTGGCTTGTACCCGAAAGTTCTTCCCGCCTCCACCGACCCGAATCTTAGTCTGACAATTTATAATTCATCCGCACAGGAATACGGATTAAGTGTCGGTTTCGTTTGGTGGCTCGTGGGAATTGTTCTTGCAAGCGGATATTTTATTTATGTGTATCGTGCATTTCGGGGGAAGGTGAATCTTCAGGAAGATGTTTACTGAGCACAAATTCAATTTTGTAGTATTTTTAAGTGGAGTCCAATTGCAATTGGACTCCACTTTTGTTTATATTTACCGCAATCATGTAGCATTCATGAGCCGAATCTTAAGACAGTTTGAAAAACAATATCATTGGTTTTTGTACAAAATCAATCTAACAATATGTATTCTTTGTTTTAGAGTAGGCTCAGTCACATTCATCAAATAATCAATGAAAAACTTTTTTCTCTATTGGCTCGTCTCCGTTGTCGGAGCAGTTGTACTTGCGCTGGAAATTCTCGGGACGCGGGTACTGGGTCCGTTTTATGGCGTCAGTATTTTTCTCTGGTCGGCTCTTATTTCCGTTACGCTTGCGGCGTTAAGTCTTGGCTACATGCTCGGCGGGAAAATGGCAGACAAGAATGCAAGCCTGAGTCGTCTCAGTTTGTTGTTGCTCATTTCCGGAGTCTGGATTCTCCTCATCCCGTGGATTCGTCATCCGTTTCTCACACTTGCTGAACCGTTAGGACTACGGACAGCAGTTCTTGTCGCCGCGTTCATTTTATTTTTTCCTCCGCTCATGCTTCTCGGAATGGTGAATCCGTTTGCCATCAAGCTAAAAGCGACCTCGCTTGAGACAATAGGGAAAACTGCCGGCAATCTCAACGCAATTTCAACTCTTGCAAGCGTTGTTTCTGCATTGCTTACCGGATATGTTTTGATTCCGAACGTCGGGGTCACAGCGCTTCTTCTGATTCTCGGTTTTCTCCTTCTCATCACTGCAATAGTCGGTTCGAGAATCGAAAAGAAATCGAAACTAACGCGAGTCTCTGCCATCATGCTCATTCTTTTTGCGGGATTGATTTTCCGAAACAATCCCGAAGTGTTGCCGAATCCCTCTGAAGGACTTCTTGCAATTGAAGAGAGTTCTTATGGAGAACTCCGCGTACTTGATATTGAAGAGCAACGCCATCTCCTTATTGACGGGGGAATTCACAGCCGTGCCGATACTTCAACATGGCGCTCAAGCGTCCATTATTGCGCGGTGATGGAACTGCCGAAATATTTTTTTGATGAACCGGGAACAGCATTGGTGATTGGACTTGGCGGCGGCTCGCTCGTCAAGCAATACGACTATCATTCATGGCAGGTTGATGCTGTGGAAATTGACCCGGTCGTCATTTCAATGGCGGAAAAGTATTTCGGATTGAGCCGTTCGGAAGCAAA
This sequence comes from Ignavibacteriota bacterium, assembly GCA_016212665.1. Classification (NCBI taxonomy): domain Bacteria; kingdom Pseudomonadati; phylum Ignavibacteriota; species Ignavibacteriota bacterium. The sequence continues at coordinate 58,516 of JACREZ010000044.1, read as the reverse complement.
TCTTTTCGAAATGGATGGGAGACAGTTTCTTCAATCAACACAAAAGAAATACGACGTAATTATGCTCGATGCGTTCGGAAGCAGTTCCATTCCTTTTCATCTTTGTACGAATGAAGCCTATCAACTACTTTCATCCCGTCTGGTGCCAAACGGTATCCTTGCTGTAAACATCGAAACAAAAGGATGGGACGACCCGATTATCAGCACTTTTACCGCAACGCTGAAATCAGTTTTTCAGAACGTTCTTGTTTTGCCGATAGAAGAACCTCCTTCATCTTTCGGTAATGTCGTTCTTCTTGCATCACAGCAACGATTAGAACCGAAACGCGTTCCGGAAGATAATGTCACCTACGACCCCGCTTGGCGATACGGTCCCGGATATCAAAAAGTACACGCTTGGGATAATCGTTTCATCCCAAAATTTGAACATGCTACTATTCTGACAGATGATAAAAATCCGGTTGATGTGAGAGCGGAAGAAATTAATTATGCAGCGAGAAAAGAATTACACGAGTACTTTGCACATTACAAAGTAAAGATGAGTTGGTAAATTAGCTGACTGTTTACGGTTTCCAGTTTTCTGTTTTCTGTCAACTATTGTTAGTTCTTCATTCAAATATTACTCATCGCTTGAACTTTCTTCGAGAGGTTTGATTTCTCCTGTTTCTTCTACTCGCACCGGGTGACCTTCTAATTCTTTGGGAAGTTTTTGTTGAAGTTCCTGAGTCAACTTCACAACCATGATTCCGATGCACAACGTTCCGTCATTAAGCGAGCCGACATACACTCCCGCCACGCCTTCGATAGCCATAAGTTCGTTTGAATGAGATTCCAACACAAGATTTATATCGCGCATAGGCTTTTCGTCTGTTTTGTTTGATGAATTATTTGATTGAGTATCTGCACAACCTAAAAAGAGTACTACGAAGACCAAGGTATAAATCATAATTCTTCAATCAGATATCATCAATAAAAAAAAACACCCGCCTCAAGAGAAGCGGGTGTTTTTATTGATTTTGGAATATGTCGTAACCGACTAAAGGTTATTGACCAACCATAGTTGCGCCTGCCCAACTAAGGACTGCGCCAATCGGATTGGCTATACCACTTGTTGCACTTCCAGCAAAGCAAAGACCAACTGCTTTGGGGTTTGTCGTAACATCCTGAACCATCAATGAACCCGAGTCACCTGATTGAATAAATCGTCCACCCGAAATAACTAATTGTCCTGTAAACGTTTTCGTAAATGCTGTTCCGCCAGCACATTCGTTTTCATACGTTATACTGACCGTTGCATTCAAACCTGAAATCTTAGAACGGGTTAAGCCACTTGTACGTCCGCTTTTCTTCACCGCTTGATTGAGTGATGCGGCAATTGTTGTTGCAGAAATGGTACCGACTTCAAGAATTGAACCATCCGTGCGAACCATTCCGGGAGTTATTTGTGCAAGCGCTGCATCTACGTTTGAACCCGGTAAACTCTTCATACCGGAAAGTGTTGCAACGTTTTGTGCGTTGTTTGCATTGCAACTTACATCAATTAGTCCCGGTTGAATAACAGGGTCGCCTGCTTGCGCAACGCGACTGTTTCCGCCGTTCACGATATCCGCTTCAAGCACGTGGTAGTTGCTAAGGATGTATTGACTTCCACCCTTCTGTACTAACGCGCCAAGCGTACCACCGCAACAGTATCCGTTGGCTAAATCATATCGCCAGCCGCCAGATGTTCCGAGTTGAATCGGGGGAGTTTGTTTTGCTGTGTGACTCACGCCACCACCGCTGGTTTTTAATGCTTTGAATTTTCCGGTGACTTCCGTAATCACGGGAACACCATCAATCTCGCGCGGAATAGCGAATGTACTCTTCGCACCTTTGATTGAGGTCGCAGATTTCTCTAAATAGACAATCATTGCGAGACGACCATCATCGGTCATACCTGTTGCGGTTCCGACAACATTTTGGTCCTGCATGAATCGCGCTGTGTTGCGATCCTGCACGGCCATCACAGCCTGAACTGCCGGTGATTCTGCGGTCAACTTCTGGAATGGTTCCTGCGTTGTTGCCGGAGTTGAAATATCTTGTTGCTCACTGCATCCAACCCATAGCATGGTTGAAAGAACTGCAACAATCAATAAAATAGAAATAAGAGATTTTTTCATATATCTCTCCTTAGTTGGTTGAAATTAATTGTGTGAATTAGTTAAGAGATTTTATTTTCAGATTGCTGGTACCAACAAAAAAAATGTGTAACAACTATTCATGTAATTTTTATTAATACTTACAATTGATAAGCACACGTAACGTGCTGTAAGTATAAACAAATTCAGACAAAATATCAATGATATTGCGTCACAAAAAAAATTTAAGTTAAAAATGGTTTCACGTGGTAAGCATGCACAAGAGCATATCTAATGATTATAATTGTTAGATAAGATATTCATTGCTATTTGTTTTCTCCTTTTAATAAAAAAAAGCAAGTTTTTATTGAAGATAATATCTGTACCGAATAATTCCTTTTCAACAAAAAAACCCCGTCTGCTTTTGCAAACGGGGTTTTAATCACTCTGAAACTTCTTAAGATTATTCCAAAGTTATTTTCTGTTCAATTAGAAGCCGCTGACGTTAAGTCGTCCGCCTGTTACACATTTACCAGAAAGTGAAGCTGTCGGAACTGCTGCGGCTAAGATAGCTGCTTTTATCGTTGCTGCCGAAGCACCTGCGTGTGTTGATGCATAAAGAGCACACGCACCCGTTACATGCGGTGTTGCCATTGATGTTCCACTATACGAACCGTATTTGTTTCCGGAAGTATTGGGAAGTGTTGAGTAAATACCGGAACCTGGAGCGCCGATATCAACTGTTGTTGCACCATAGTTGGAAAAACTTGACTTTGCACCAGTCGAAGTGATAGAAGCAACCGCAATAATGTTTGCGTTGGGGTAGTTAGAAGGATAACTTGCAACTGCATCGTTGTTGTCACCAACACCGTCGCTACCGCCGTTACCTGCTGCTGCACAGAACAAAATGTTTGCAGTATTAGCGCGTTCAATGGCATCTTGTAATGCCTGTGAGAAACCACCACCACCCCATGAATTATTAGAAGCAACAATGTTTAACCCGTGACGAGTCTTCATGTCCGTTAAATAATCAACTGCTTTAATTGCATTTGCAGTTGTTCCGCCTGCTCTGCCTAAAAACTTTAACGTGATCATCTTGACTGCCCAGTTTACTCCGGCAACGCCTTTTGCATTTCCACCAATACCGCCAATGGTACCGGAAACGTGCGTTCCATGATCATCTTGTGTACCATCATACGTGGTATTATCATTTTTATCGAAATCCCAACCGTGGGTGTCATCTTTGTAGCCATTACCATCATTATCAATTCCATCAACCGGGTCGAATTGATTCGTCCAGATTTGACCTGCAAGGTCTTCATGCGCCCATTGTGCACCTTCATCTATTACACCAACATAGACAGTGGATGAACCGGTGTTTCCGGCTGCCCATGCTTCGCCAGCTTGACTTCCGTATTGGTTTGCAGGAGATGTTCCATCACCATACATTCCCCACAACGAGCCGTTTGTGTAATACGTATCGTTCGAGGTCGCATCATGATAATAGTAGTAATTTGGTTCTGCATATTCGACTTCGGGCGAGTTATTCAGCGCTTTAACAGCATCTGCAACAGATAACTTTGTCTGCACGACGGTAATACCTTCCATGTCACCTGCTTGTTTCATAGCGGCAGTAACAATTTTCTCGCTACTCATCGCATTGACAGATTTCATCGCACCGTTGCGTTTTGCGGCTGAAATTCCTGACTTAAACTTCACGATAACTTCGCCGGGAACATATTCAGCGCGAGGACCTTGATAGCCTGCTTTTTCTACCATAGCAGACTCTTGCGGATCTTGTCCCTGTGTCAAAGATTGGTCATCGGATTGACAACCGGGAATAAGAAGAACAACTAAGGATACAAATAATCCGAACAATATCAATTTGCCGGATAGTGTATTTAATTTATTCATATTAATACCTTTAAAAAAATGATTAATAATGTGTTAGTTAGGGTTTAATTTGTTTAGACTGTTAACTTTAATTTCAAACTACGGGATTAACCAACAAGAACTTCAAACAATGATCGGCTCATATGACATTTCAAAAATACGAACTTCGCACAAGTGACGGGGATAAGTTTAATAAAAAAAAAAGTTATTGCCAAGCATTTTTACTAAAAATCTAATTATTTTTTATGCTAAATTTGAATTGTGTGATATTCATAAGCACATTCATTCAAGGTTCATTTTCTTGATTCTTATACCTATATCTATCAAAATCAGTACGTTTTCAATCGTTTTCACTTCACGATATGAGAGGAAACTTCTCACGCCTGAGAAATATATTTGCAAACCTTACTAATTTCCCACGTGACAATTACTTTCCTGTGGAATGATTCTTGTCAAATAAACAGTAATCTCTTTATAGTCGTGATTGCTTATTATCAACATATTCCCCGAAAGGAAAGCAAACCATGAACATCCATTCGATTTACCATCGCCTCGCGTTTCATTCTTACTTCATATTTCCCTCTCTTTTTCTTTTCTTCATTCTTGCTTTGAATTATGGCTGTGAGAAAAAGAAAGAACTGCCGAAAGAACCTCAGCCAACAGTAACGCTTGAAAATTTGCAATCTGCGTACAACAAAGCAATGCGACATAATTTTATGTATGCGAAATTTGTGCTTCAGGCAGAAAAAGAAAAGAACAAAGAAGTTGCAAACCTCTACCGCGCGGTTACGCGTTCAGAAGAAATCCATGCACAACGCCATGCAGAACTCCTCAGAAGTAAAGGAAGAGAACCCCAACAACCCGTGTTTGATTCTATCACAGTCGGAACAATCATGCAGACGTTGAAGATGGCATTGAGTAGCGAAGAGATAGAAGTTGAATCAATGTATCCGAACCTTGTGCGAACGGCAGAAGCGGAAAAATTTCCTGCGGCGACAGAGCAATTTACATTTTGCATGGAAGGGGATGCACGACAGATGGAATTGATGAAAGAAGCGCAGGAAAAAAACGGAAAAATAAAGAGCGTTCAATATTATGTTTGTCCGGGTTGCGGTTACATTTTTACTTCAGAAGAAGTGGAAGAATGTCCAACCTGCAAAACCACAAAAGATAAGTTCGAAAAAATATAACCATGCCTTCACACGATTCTTCAATGTTCATTCTCCAGCGAACCGAATTTGATAGGTTACTAACCGCACTTCAACAACGCGGCTATTGTGTACTAGGACCGACCGTGCGCGATGGCGCCATTGCCTACGACGAAGTGCCTTCGTCGGATAATTTCCCCGTCGGCTGGACCGACGAGCAACGTAATGGCGCCTACCGCCTCAAAAAACGAACCGATAACGCCCTCTTCGGCTACGTTGTCGGTCCGTATTCATGGAAGAAATTTCTCTTCCCTCCCGTTCTCAAACTCTTCTCTGCCAAACGCAACGGGAAATCATTCGACGCACAACCCACAACTCACAACTCACAACTCACCAAATTTGCATTCATCGGAGTTCGGTCCTGCGAACTGCACGCTCTTGGAATTCAGGATACCATCTTTACCAAAGGTGAATACATTGACCCGCATTATCAATCGCTTCGGGAACAGGTGTTCGTTATTGCAGTAAATTGTACGGAAGCAGGCGGCACATGCTTCTGTGTTTCGATGAACACCGGACCGAAAGCGTCAAGCGGATTTGATTTGGCGCTCACGGAAATCATCAACGAAAAAGAACATTACTTTGTTGTTGAAAGTGGAAGCGAGCAGGGAAAAGAAATCCTGAAAGAACTTTCGCTTCCTGCTGCTGATGCAACCTCTATAAAAGAAGCTTCGCGTCGTGTTCAAAACGCGGCTCAACACATGGGCAAGACGATGAACACAACCAATGTCAAACAATTACTGCAAGAGAATTTTGAACACCCGCGCTGGGATGATACAGCGAAGAGATGTCTCACCTGTGCAAACTGCACGATGGTTTGTCCGACATGCTTCTGCACAACAGTCGAAGATGTTACCGACTTAACCGGTGAGCATGCCGAACGATGGCGCAAGTGGGACTCTTGCTTCACAATGGATTTTTCCTACATTCACGGCGGAAGTATTCGTCCCTCCGTGAAGGCGCGTTACCGTCAGTGGATGACACACAAACTTTCAACATGGTTCGACCAATTCGGAACTTCCGGTTGTGTCGGATGTGGAAGGTGCATTACATGGTGCCCGGTCGGCATTGATATAACCGAAGAAGTCCGTGCAATTCAAAACAACAGAATCAAAGAACAATTACCCGTTTCAGTCTAAGGAATATTTATGGAAAATTTAGAAAACATCGTATCAGAACATCCGTTCTTGAAAGGTCTCGACCCGCAATATATTCAACTTGTCAGCGGTTGCGCATCGAATGTGCGATTTGAAGCGGGACAATATTTATTCCGCGAAGATGAAGAAGCGAACTGGTTTTATATTATCCGCCAGGGAAAAGTCGCAGTGGAAGCGTACGCGGCAGAACGGGGCGCGGTTATTATTGATACTGTTGAAGAAGGAGATGTGCTCGGCTGGTCGTGGCTGATTCCGCCATACAACTGGCACTTCGATGCTCGCGCTATCGAACTCACCCGTGCAATCGCTCTCGACGGAAAATGTCTCCGCAATAAATGCGAACACGACCACAACTTGGGATATGAATTGCTGAAACGCTTCGCTCACATCATTGAACAGAGATTGGAAGCGACACGGATTCGTTTGTTGGATTTATATGGCAACGGAAAGTAACTCTATGAACACTATCGTTCCCAATCCGATGTTACCGCAACCGTTTGCAGTACAACGGGTGAGACGAGAAACACACGATACGTTTACGTTGGAACTATCGCCTTCTGAAAAACATGGTTTCAAATTTTCTCCGGGACAATTCAACATGTTGTATGTTTTCGGAATCGGTGAAGTTCCGATTTCCATCAGCGGCGACCCGACGAGACAGAAAACACTCGTGCATACAACACGCGCCGTCGGCACTGTTACGAAAGCAATGTACAAACTGAAACGTGGCGATGTACTTGGTGTGCGAGGTCCGTACGGTACACAGTGGCCCATTGGCAACGCGCTTGGGAATGACGTTATTATCGTTGCGGGGGGCATCGGACTTGCACCGCTTCGTCCGGCAATTTATCAACTGCTTTCACAGAGAGAGAAGTTCGGGAAGATTGTCATCCTCTACGGAACAAGAACTCCTGACGATATTCTTTTCAGAAAAGAATTGGAACAGTGGCGCGCACGGTTTGATTTGGAAGTTCACATCACGGTTGACCGTGCAATGAGCGGTTGGCGCGGAAGCGTGGGCGTAGTAACGACACTCATTCCCAAGGCTCCATTCGATCCGCTCAACACGGTTGCAATGGTCTGTGGACCGGAAATTATGATGCGATACACAGTTACAGAATTACAAAAACGCGGCGTCCCGACAAATGATATTTACATCTCGATGGAACGCAACATGAAATGTGCAATCGGGTTGTGCGGGCATTGCCAATGGGGGACGGAGTTCATTTGCAAAGATGGTCCGGTCTTCCCGTTCAGTGAAATCAAATCATTGTTTGTCAGGAGGGAATTGTAATATGGCAAAGAAACGAAAACCGAAACTTGCAGTCTGGAAATTTTCTTCGTGCGATGGCTGTCAATTAAGTTTGCTTGATTGCGAAGATGAACTGCTTGCAGTGGCAGGCGCCGTTGATATTGCAAACTTTCCTGAAGCATCACGCGCTGTAGCAAAAGGACCGTATGATATTTCACTCGTCGAAGGTTCCATTACAACTCCGCATGAAGCAGAACGAATTCATCAGGTACGCCGGCAATCAAAATTGCTCATCACCATCGGCGCTTGTGCGACTGCCGGGGGAATTCAGGCGTTAAAGAATTTCAAAGATGTGAAAGATTTTATCTCGGCAGTGTACGCATCGCCTGAATACATTGAGACGCTTGCAAAATCAACACCGATTGCCGACCATGTGTTTGTTGATTTTGAACTGCGCGGCTGTCCCATCAACAAATACCAACTTGTCGAAGTGCTGAACGCCTTCCTCAACGGACGAAAACCGAACACTCCCGCCTACAGCGTTTGCATGGAATGTAAACGACGCGGAAATATTTGCGTGATGGTTGCGCACGGCACAGCGTGCCTCGGTCCGGTTGTTCACGCGGGTTGTGGCGCAATTTGTCCGTCATACAATCGCGGCTGTTACGGTTGCTTCGGTCCGAAAGAAACGCCGAACACAAGTTCACTTGCTGAATGGTGGAAACAACTCGGAGTTTCGGAAGAAGATATTGTTCGCGGCTTCCGGGGATTCAACGCGTATGCGGATGCGTTTAGGAAAGAAAGCGAACTGCATGAAGTCTGATTTAGGATTTAGGATTCAGGATTGAAGATTAAAAATACTCCGATACAAATCCAAAATCCTTAATCGAAAATCTTGATTAGTGTAACTTGAAGTATGAAATAAAAAGATGAAATCAAATCGTTCAATCAAAGTAGATTACCTCGCGCGTGTCGAGGGTGAAGGCTCGCTTACCGTCAAGATGAAAGGCGGTGAAGTGACAGATGTGAAGTTCAAAATCTTCGAGCCGCCGCGCTTCTTCGAGGCGTTTTTGCGCGGGAGAAAATTTTCCGAAGCGCCGGACATTACTTCGCGTATCTGCGGCATCTGCCCGATTGCGTATCAAATGAGTTCCGTTCATGCGATGGAAAGTATTTTCGGAGTGAAACTCGACGGACAACTTCGTGAACTTCGCCGGTTGTTCTATTGCGGCGAGTGGATTGAAAGTCATGTTCTGCATGTGTATATGTTACACGCGCCTGATTTCCTTGGCTATCAGGATGCAATTCAACTTGCAAAAGATTATCCTGAAGTCGTTCAGAAAGCGCTCCGATTAAAAAAAATCGGGAACGACATTGTGACGTTAATTGGCGGGAGAGAAATTCATCCCATCAATGTCAAGGTCGGAGGATTTTACAAAGCGCCAACGAAGAAAGAACTCACTTCACTCCTCAACAACCTTGAATGGGCGAAGGATGTTGCATTGGAAACCGTGAAGTTCACGGCAACTCTTCCCTTCCCTGAGTTTGAGCAAGATTACGAATTTGTTTCGCTCCGTCATCCGGACGAATATCCGTTCAACGAGGGACGACTTGTTTCCAACAAAGGGTTGGACATTCCTGTTCGTGAATATGAAAATCATTTTGTGGAAGAACATGTCGAACACTCGAATGCTCTTCATTCTGTCTTGAAAAATCGAGGCAATTATTTTGTCGGACCGCTTGCTCGCTTTGCGCTCAACTTCGATAGACTCACTCCACTCTGCCAACAAGCGGCGCGTGAAGCAGGACTTGGCGAGTCGTGTTACAATCCGTTCAAAGGAATTATTATTCGTTCCATTGAAACATTGTATGCAATTGAAGAAGCGATTCGAATCATCAACAAGTATGAAATGCCCGATTCACCTTCGGTACCATTGGAAATCAAGGCAGGAACCGGGCACGGTTGCACCGAGGCTCCACGGGGAATTCTCTACCATCGCTACACGCTCGATGAGAAAGGAAATATTCTCAACGCAAAGATTGTCCCGCCGACATCGCAAAATCAAAAAACAATCGAAAATGATTTGAGAGAGTACGTCAAGCGCAATATCAATCTCCCGAACGATAAACTAACTTGGCAATGCGAGCAAACCATCCGCAACTACGACCCGTGTATTTCGTGTGCAACACACTTTCTTAAATTGAATATTGTGCAGGACGAATTTGTGGAGTAATGGAGTGACGGAGTGGTGGAGTGTTGAAGTGTTAAGGTTACTATTTCTGCTTTATGAGTTCAAGTATCAAGTATTTATGAAAAATTAATTTATGAAACTACTATCTCTCCTCGCAATCATTCTTGCTGTTCTTCTCCTTCCTTTATCTCTGTATTCACATTGCGATACGAAAAACGGACCTGTTGTTACAGCCGCGCAGAAGGCTTTGGAAACCGGAAACGTAAACTACGTTTTGGTTTGGGTGCAGAAAGATGCCGAAGCGGAAATTAAACAGGCATTTGAAAAAGTACTTGCGATACGAAAGCAAAGTCCCGAAGCAAAAGAGTTTGCGGATAATTATTTCTTTGAAACCGTTGTGCGCATTCATCGCATGGGCGAAGGCGTGGGATATACCGGCATTAAATCCGAAGGGACGCAAGTTGAACCGGGCATCGAAGCCGCTGATGAAGCAATCGAAAAGGGGAACGATAAAGAACTTATCGAACATCTTACTCAGGCGCTGTCAAAGGGTGTAAAAAAACATTTTGAGGAACTTCAACATCAGAAGAATTATGCTGTTGATAAAGTTAACGCAGGTCGTGAATACGTGAAAGCATACGTCGAGTTCATTCATTATGTTGAACGGCTTCATCAGTCAATTACAACGCCGTTGGAATCACATGGTGAACCGACGCAGGAACACAAACACTAACCTGAGTTCGGGTTACTGGTTTCTGGCTACAGGTTTCAAGCAGTAAGTATCCGGCATCAGCCATTAAGTTATGAAAACTCTTGTCATAGGAATCGGTAATCAATTTCGGAGTGATGATGCTATCGGTATTCTTGTTGCGCGTGAAGTTGCTTCACTTAATATTCCGGATGTAGAAGTGATTGAACATTCCGGCGAGGGGGCGTCATTGCTCGAAACGTGGATGAATTATCCAACCGTCATCATTATTGATGCAGTTGTTTCGGGCGCGGAAACAGGTACAACACACATACTCGATGCGTGTCAACAAAATATTCCCTCTGAATTCTTTCACTATTCTTCCCATGCGTTCGGTCTTGCAGAAGCAGTTGAACTCGCTCGCACATTAAACAAACTTCCTGCACAAATGACAATCTTTGGTGTTGAGGGAATCAATTACGATTTTGGAGAATCGCTTTCATCAAAAGTTCTTGAAGCAGTTCCCCATTTGGTTGAGAAAATAAAATACACACTCAATTTCCCTTCTTAACTTTGCAATAAAGACTTTTTTCTTTTTCAGCCATGATAAAAGAGAAAAATACAACTCTGAAAATGAATGAAAACAGAACACTTTTGACTTTTCCTCATGGCATATAACTTGAGACTTTACTCTTTGTTGAATTGACAATTTCACGTCAAACAGATTTCAAATAACTCCTTGTTCCGTACTACCGGATACATCACAACGGAACTTCCTGTCCCTTCTGTCATACAATCTGAACTTGTTTCGGATTACCGTTCTTTTCCCGCTCACTGTTGAATTCATGCCTGCACACAACTACAATGTCAATGAGAATGAAGTGTAAGTCTGATTTGAAAAGCGGGACAAATCATTAACTAATTTTTTTTTCTAATATTTTTGAAAGGTAACACGTTATGTCAGACGTTCTCACAATAACCGATAGCAAAACCGGAAAACAATTCGATATTCCAAAAGATATTGTCATGCCGGACCACCTCAACATCATTGATAGCAGAACGGGAAAAGAATATCCTGTTCCCATTACGGACGATACAATCAAAGCAATGGACTTACGCCAAATCAAAGTCAAAGCAGATGATTTTGGTATGATGACGTACGACCCCGCGTTCATGAACACCGCGTCATGTAAAAGCAAAATCACGTTCATTGATGGCGACAAAGGTATCCTGCAATACCGCGGCTACCCCATTGAACAACTTGCAGAACATTGCAACTATCTCGAAGTCGCATACTTAGTTCTCTACGGCGAACTTCCGAACAAGAAGCAACTCGAAGACTGGACGAAGAACATTACTCTCCACACCATGCTTCATGAAAACATCAAGAAGTTCATGGAAGGATTCCATCCTGATGCGCACCCGATGGGAATGTTAGTCAGTACGGTGGGCGCGCTTTCCACGTTCTATCCCGATGCGAAAAATATTTTCAATGAAGAATCGCGCAAGTTGCAGATTTACCGTCTCATCGGAAAGATGCCGACCATTGGCGCGTATGGTTATCGTCATCGCCTTGGTTTGCCGTATGTCTATCCCGATAACGAACTGAGTTATGCGGGAAATTTCCTCAACATGCTCTACAAGATGACGGAACAGAAATACAAAGTCAATCCTGTACTTGAACGCGCTCTGGAAATTCTCTTCATCCTTCATGCTGACCACGAACAGAATTGCAGTGCGAACGTTATGCGTAGCATCGGCAGTTCGCAGGCAGACCCGTTTGTTTGTACTGCGGGAGCGGCGGCGGCGTTGTACGGTCCGCTTCATGGCGGAGCAAATGAACAAGTGCTGGTCATGTTGAAAGAAATCGGTTCGAAAGATAAAGTGCCTGCGTTCATCAAAGAAGTGAAAGAAGGAAAAGGCGAGAAACGTTTGATGGGCTTCGGACATCGCATCTATAAAAACTATGACCCGCGTGCAAAGATAATCAAACAGACAGCCGACCAGGTGTTTGAAGTTACCGGACGCAATCCTCTGCTCGATATTGCCATCGAGTTGGAACGGATCGCTTTGCAGGATGATTATTTCGTGAAGAGAAAACTGTATCCAAACGTTGATTTCTATTCAGGAATCATCTATCAGGCAATGGGCTTCCCGACCGACGCATTCACGGTGTTGTTCGCAATTCCGAGAATGTCCGGCTGGCTTGCACAATGGCAGGAACTTCTGCTCGACCCGGAACAAAAAATCGCACGTCCGCGCCAAGTCTATCTGGGCTACGACAAACGTGACTTTGTCCCGATGGAAAAGCGCTCATAGTTGATTGGAATGGAGGAGTTTTGGAGTAGTGGAGTGATTTGATTTCAGATTACGAATTGTCCCAAGGGGCTCTTTCGGAACCTTTATTGAACTGGCATAATAATAATCCTGAATCCTCATAATCACACTCCATTACTCCATTACTCCTTTACTCCTTTACTCCATCATTCCATTTTTCATTAAATCCCATACATAGTGAAAATGATTTAGAAACGGTATTATTTCTATAAAAATAAATTGTAACTCCCTGTAGAAATCCTCAACAAGTCCATACCATACAGTAAAGACATAGGTGCGCTTATGCCTTTTTCCAGAGACACATCTGTTTCATCTCAAGTAAACTGTCTCTGAGCCATCCATCATAATTCCGTTCTTTCTTCATCGCCAGAACTTCAAAAGTTCCGACGGATGAACTGCGTTTACCTTACCGCTCAACATTTTTCGTCGGCGGAATTTCTTTACTCTATTCACAAATACAAGAACAGAAAGGTCATTACTATGATTTTGTTACGATGGTTTCTTTCTCTCTCTCTTCTGTTGTGCATCGGATTTACATCGCATGCGCAGAAGAGAATTACTTCAACAACAACTCAGGTTCTCTCTGCCTCTCTCAGCGGCATGAAATGGAACGATGCTGACGGCAACGGGACAAAGGATATTGGTGAAACGGGCATCAGCGGCTGGAAGATATATCTCTCCGGCACGGCTACCGATACGCAACTGACTGATGCGAACGGCTATTATCTTTTCACCAACCTTGTTGCCGGTAATTATACACTTAACGAAGAACAACAAACAGGATGGAGCCAAACGTTTCCTGTTTCTCCGGGAACCTACACAGTTGATTTGCTCGATGCTGATTCCCTGTTGAATTATGATTTCGGGAATCGTGCAGTTCATACAATCGTTGCAAGCGCGGGTGAGAACGGCTTCATCTCTCCTTCGGGAAATGTCCTCGTTCTCAATGGTGATGATACGACATTCACCATCACACCGAATACCGGTTATCATGTCGCGGATGTTCTTGTGGATGACATTTCTGTCGGCGCGGTTACAACATATCCGTTCACGAATGTTACAGCGAATCATACAATATCCGCTTCGTTTGCAATCAATACCTACACCCTCACCATCAATGCAACAAACGGAAGCGTGTCAAAAAATCCGAACCTCGGTACGTACACGCATGGTTCATCTGTCATTCTCACGGCGATTCCTTCCGAAGGATACAACTTTGCAAATTGGAGCGGCGATGTAAGCGGAAGTGAAAATCCTGATACGATTCTCATGAACGGCAATAAAACCGTGACAGCCACGTTCTCGCTCCAAACGTTCAGTATCACAGCGACAGCAACGGGGAACGGAACAATCACACCGCCGGGAACAACAAATGTCGGATTTGGTGGAAGTCAGATGTATTCCATAACTCCGGGCACAGGGTATCATATTGATAGTGTTGTCGTGGATGGAGTGAATGTCGGCGCACTCGCGAGTTATGAATTCACTGCTGTCATCGCCAACCACACGATTGATGCCTACTTCTCCATCAACATGTACACAATTACTGCATACATTACATCGGGAGGAATTTCAAGTCCGGCCGGCGATACCTCAATCGCTCACGGAAACAACGTAACATATACCTTCTATCCGGACGAGGGATATCATATTAAGAATGTATGGGTTGATAGTGTTCTTGTCGGTGCGGTTTCAACTTACACGTTTACGAATGTAACAAGTAACCATTTTCTTGAAGTACAATTCGCCATCAACACATACGCGCTGAACGTTACCATTATCGGGAGCGGAAGCGTGGTAAATAATCCCGACGTAGCAGTTTATAATCATGGAACAATAGTTCAACTCACCGCCTATCCTGCATTGGGATATTTCTTCGGCTCGTGGAGTGGCGATGCAAGTGGCTTTAGCGCCACAACGAGCGTAACAATGACGAGCGCGAAAAATGTCACCGCTACGTTTGTGTTCGATGAAGCATACTTGAAAGAATTCCGAACGGCATCGTACGATATCTGGTCTCGTGCGACAGACAGAGCAGGAAAATTAAAAGCGGAGAAAAAGAAAAACGCCAACGTTGTGTTTCAGTTCAACATGGCCGCTGACCCGAGCAAACTTCTCATGCTTGAATTTTCCATGAATGCTACCGGGTATGTTACGCCGAAGAATTCTCCCACCGATACACTCGATACCTTCACCGGAAAACTTCCTCCCGCGCTCGTGCTTGATGTGAATAGCGGCGACACAATCTCTGTGTTCGGGATGGGAAATCAGGGAAAGGCAATCAAAGTGAAATATGCCTGGGGAACGGCGAAGAAAATGAAATTGCCTGATTCTGTTTTCATCGAGAACCGTCCGACACTTCCGATGCCGAACCTCCATAATGTCGGAGAAATGCTTTTCGGGAAAACCACCAACGCATTTCCGGCCGGTTTGCTTGTTGGAATTCCGCAAGGTCTAAAAGGCGGGAACTCTGTTCTTCTGAAAAAGTATGCTGACGTTCAATCATCCATGAGAAAGAAAAATCTCTTCCATACAACACCGGGGAAGTGTCTTGATTCACTCGGAGGAAAACTGATGAGCAAGCAACAGAAAACGCTGCCTCCTGATAAACAGAACAACGCTCTCTTTGCCGAACTCCTGACGTTGAAACTAAACATCATGGCAAGCGTGTGGAATTATTTCCCGAACGGTTTCGGCGAACTGACATTCGATAACCCGGATAATCCGACGAGTCCATTCAACGGAATGATGGTGGCCGACATTGTTCGACACGCTGATTCACTCATTTCGTGCTTGACACTCGGCGGGACATATTCCACCGTAACGCTCTCAGACGCGTATGCTCTCCTGACAAAACTTGACAGCGCGTTTAACACGGCAACAATTGATACATCGGCATTTGCAGATTCGCTCCGGTTGACCGGCGTGAAACCACTCTTTCAGGTTCCGTTCCTTCAACTGACTCCAGGAGTAATTCCGAAAAGTGCCTTTTCGTCTTCGTCAGCAAACGAGTTGGATGAACTGACGTTCAGGCTTGAGCAAAATTATCCGAATCCGTTCAACCCGACGACGGATTTCGAATTTCGGATTGCCGATTTCGGACTGGTAACATTGAAAGTGTTCAATCTTCTTGGACAAGAAGTTGCAACACTCATCAACAACGAGGAAATGGAAGAAGGTGAATACTCGATTGAATTTGATGCGAGCGGACTCCCAAGCGGAATTTACTTCTACCGTCTCGAAGCGACGGGGATTGAACGACCCGGAGAGTCGTTCGTGCAAACACGAAAAATGCTTCTTCTCCGGTAATCATCAAACATGAATGAACATACTTTAATGAACAAGATTGTTAGAAAGGAAAAAATTATGAACAAGGTATTCTCTCTCTTTTTGATTTGCTTCGTCCTCTGTTTTGCCGTTACCATGGTAAACAGTCAAACAGACAAGTTACTACAACAAGCGCAAGTGATGATGAAAAATTACTCACCACCTGCAGAGATTCAAATTCAACCGACGGAAACTCCTGCGGAATCGTGGCAGGCAGAATATGAGCAACTCTCCTCGGTGCAAAGTTTGCGGTATGCAACAAGCGTCCTTGCGTACAGCACACAATACGGAACAGGAATCTACTCTGCAACTCAGGCGCTTGGTGCGCCGGATGTATATCCGTATTACGGTATCCATGGTAATTCATGGGCAAGCGCTACGCCCGATGGACGACGTGAGTATCTGGAACTCGGTTTCGATAATCCAGAGCCGGTCACTTCCATCGGTATTTATGAAACATATCGTACCGGTGCGATTGATACTATCTATGTAAAAAATCCAACCACTTCTCTATGGGAAGTTGTCTGGTTTGCTGCCGCGGGTTGGAAAGGTGATTCGGCAAGATTTTTTATGGTAAATTTTGCCACGACTTCGTTCGATGTCTCCGAGATCAGGCTTGCAATCAACTCACCGGCAGTTTCCGGCTTCAATCAGATTGATGCGGTTGTTTTGTCTTCAACACCGATACGACCAATTCGCGTAAACACGATGCCGAGTAATTCGAAAAGCACTTCGTATGCAAACGCGTTGGTGAATGTTGCGCATGACGTATGGGGAAATGTTCACGGCGGAACATCACCCTATAAGTATTATCTTTTTTATGGTGATGGTGCAATGGATTCCGGCAACGTAACCGACGCACATAATATAGCGAAGACTCATACGTACACAACCGCCGGACCGAAAACAATGAAGTTGTTCGTCACCGATGCGCTCGGTCGTTCAGATAGTGACCAATCGGTGATTCAGGTATATGCTTCTACGACTCAACAAATACGCGTGAACATGGCGATTGAGAAAGGTCTCCGGTATCTTTATTTGAATCAATACTCCGCAGGTTACTGGGCTGATAACAGCAACGCCAACGCATCAACCGGTATGGCGCTGCTTGCATTCGAGGAAAATGGTCACTTACCCGGCAACGATATTGACGATGATATTTATTCTGAATATGTTCGGAAGGGATTGAACTATTTGTTCGGCAACGCTACAACAATGGCAATGACTCCGCAAACAGCCGGAATTCCTGACATCAATGGAAACGGACTGGGCGTGTACGTCAGCACAAGCACGTACGCAAATGGAATGGGGATTTTGGGAATCATCGGCGCGCATCTTTCAGCCGCGAGCGCGAAGAACGATACAATTCCCGTCGGCGCGTATAAAGGCAAAACCTTTTACGACTTCGTTGTAGATGCAGTTGACCAATGGTGCTACAGTCAAACAGATGCAGGATGGCCGAGAGGTGGATGGCGTTACAACGTCAACACATCGAGCAATGGCGATGCTGATAACTCAACAACACAGTGGCCCGCGCTCAATATGGAAGCGGCGGAAAAATCGTGGGGCGTTCCGGTTCCTCAATGGGTGAAGAACGAAATGTTGTATATCCTGCAATACTCACAACACGCAAGCGGCGGCTTCGGCTATCAAGGAACAGAATGGCAAAATATCACCAAAACCGCGGCAGGTATTGGAGACTATGCGTTTCTCGGTTACACAACAACGCAAACTCCCGTTGCAAATGCAATTAGTTATATCAATACGTATTGGTCAGCAACCGGCGATGATGGAAACAGTGGCTGGCGACGGCATCTTGAGGGAAATACGTATGCAATGTATGGCGTTGCCAAAGGAATGAGAATCATCAACAACCGACTCGGTGAACACATGATTGGAACGCATGATTGGTACGCGGAATATGTTACGCACTTGCTTGACCATGCTACGTGGAAACAAAACGCGAACGGTTCATGGCCCCGGAGCGGTAACGCACCGACAAGTTATATGGGAGACCCGCTCAACTCTTCGCTTGCGATTCTTGTGTTGACACAGGGAGTTGTCATTCCTCCGCCAATTGCCGTCATCGCACCGATGGGAACAAAACCGCCCAACAAACAATTTCGTGTTGACGGTTCAGGCTCGTACCATTTGAACCCGGAAAAAAATATCGTCGAGTGGTTATGGGATTTCGACGCATCAGATGGAATTGATTGGGATGAGCCTGACGCTTTTGGTCCTGTACCGACAAATCCGGGCTATGCCGACACAGGAACATACACTGTCACTCTTCGCGTCATGGACAATAGCGACCCGCCGATGTTCGATATTGAATCGAAGAATGTCAAAATTCAAACGTATAATAATAAACCGGTTGCTGTTTCCATCACGGAAGACCGCGCTCCTGCGTACGCAGGAAAAGCCGGCGAGTCAATCCTGCTTGATGCGAGAGATTCGTACGACCCTGACCCCGAAGATTCCGTCATTGCGTACAAATGGGATTTGGATGGCGATGGTGCATTCGATGATGCCTTCACCGATACTGTCACCGCTGTGTTCAATGAAGATTATCACGGGCAGGTCGGCGTGCGTGTGTTTGATACGTATGGCGACTCAAGTGACAATAATTCGTATGTCAATATCGTTACTTCCGGGCGAGATATTTCTGTCATGCACTTAAGCGTTTCGCCCTACACAATCACACAATCAAGTTCGCTCAACATCTTTGCAATTTTCAAGAACGATGATTCTTCCGATAATAATATTTCTGCCGCGCTTGTTCGCTTCTTCGATGGAAATCCACTGACGATTGGAAATCAACTCGGCGGAGATTTCTATGTCAGTCTTCCGGTCGGCGGAATGGATACGATAGGCACTGCCCTGACAATTCCCGAAAACTTCCCGCTCGGTCCGCACCGCATTTATGTATGGCTCGATGCGAATAAAAATGTTTCCGAATGGAATGAAGTCAACAATTTCAAATTCCAGAGAATCTCAGTGAAGGATTCCGTCAGCGCCTACAAATACCGGACGGCAACTGTTCAGCAATGGGCATTATCAAAAGACACGAAAGGAAAATTCAAAGCAGAAAAATGCAAACCGGTTGCAGTCAATTTTGCTTTCATAGTTTCTGTTGATTCAACTTCTGTCGGTGATAAACTGACGGTTGAATTAAGTATGGCGGCAACGGGGCTTATCAAAAAAGCGGTTACGTCCGAAACAGTAGCAACATTTGTCAATGCGAAGAAAATCGTAACAACCTTCACTCCGCCGCTCGATTCGGGAACCGTTCTCGTTGTTGAGGGTCTTGGAGCGAAAGGTTCTAAGATGAAAACAAAGTATTCTTGGGGAAGTATCAAGAAAAAGAAAACAGTTCCTGACTCCGCATACACAAGACAGGCGCTCCTTCTGCCAATGCCGAATCTTCACAATGTCGGAGAAGACCTGACAATCCTTCGGGCATTTCCGTTCACTGTCGGAGCGACGTACGGTGCTCATTCTGTCGCTTTAAAAAAATATGCAAACGCGCAGAACTCGCTGTACAAGAAACGAACGTTCCACAGCGGCGCGGCGCGATGCTTGGATACATTGAAAAACGGAAAACCGTTCTCGAAACAGTTGAAAGAACTTCCACCGCAGGTTCACGACAACAAACTCTTCGCCGAGCAACTTGCGCTGAAGATGAATATTCTTGCAAGCAGTTACCTCAAGTTCCCCTACGGTTTGGCTGACTTGCTGTATGATAACAGCAACGAAGATGCGAGCGACCCGTTCAACGGCGACCGCGTGGAAGACATTGCAAATTATGTTGACCAGTTCCTCAACTGCGGGAATTTCCCGAAGGGAACCGATTCATCGAAATATTTTGATGTCGTTCAGAAAATCAATGCCGCCTTTGCCGACTCGACGGTTGACACAACCTGTTGGAGTTGCACACGATTGATGCTGAAAGGCGTTCGCACGGTAAATGAAATCTCTTTCCTGCGTGAAAGTCCAAGAGCAACACCGCACGCGGAATTTTTACCGATTCCTTCTGTTGAACTTCCGGAAGAATTTTCGTTAGAACAGAACTTCCCTAATCCGTTCAACCCCACGACGAATTTCGGTTTTCGGATTTCGAATTTGGGATTGGTTACGTTGAAGGTGTACAACACACTCGGGCAGGAAATTGCAACGGTGTTGAACCGGGAAGAAATGGAAGAAGGTGAATATGAATTCCCGTTTGAGGCAACTCATCTTCCGAGCGGAGTTTATTTCTATCGCATTACTGTGGAATCGGTTGATGAGGAAGGAGTTGTTGAGATATTCACGGACACGAAGAAGATGCTTTTAGTGAGATAATGTTTCCATTTTCCGTCAGTTAAAACTGACGTCAATTGACCTCATACATCTACGGCGGTTTCAAACAGAAGAAGTTTGAAACCGCCGTTTAATGTTAAATATTCAGGAATGAAATCAATGATTCACCGATTCAGTCATCAATGAATCAATCCTCCAAAACTTCATTACTCCGCTACTCCAGTATTCCCTAACTCAACGGGTTAGTTCCTGAAGAAACTCCATTGGTGTCAGTTCTATTTCGCGAAGGATTTCACGGAGAAGAGGGCGGGCAATATCTCTGCCCGGATGATGTGGTAGTGTTGTTGTTCTTCCGTCAGGATGACGATAGAACGCGTGACTTCCTTTCTGGCGAACACGCTCAAAGCCAAGACGCAAGAGAATTCTCTCGATTGTTTTTGCATCAACAACCGGAATCCGACCCATCAAGCAATCTCAAGTTGCTGTAATCCGACGAACCGCGGAAGAGTTTCCAAACTATTTTCCGACTCTTCAAGACATAATTCAATAACTTCTTTTAAGTTTTGTTGCAACTCATCAAGGGTCACACCCTGTGAATGAGCCCCATGGATTCCGGGAACTGTTCCAACATACAGGTTGGTCTGCGGGTCATATTCGATATACGCGGTAAATGTTTTCATCAGTTATAATCTCCGTGTGGTTTCATTTCCATTTCAATATAGATAATTTGTGGAAAATGATGAAGCAATACCATTCGGCAAGAGGTTCCGTGTACATTCATCGCTCGTTCAAACGACCCCACGTCAGTAACATAATACTCCAATTCTCCAACAATCCATCAATCCAGTAATCCATGCTCCAACGAACTCACGCTTTCATCCTCATCCCTTCTTCCTCGTAACTGAAAATCCAGCCGGCGAGTTTTCCGGGATGAATCTCTTTGAAGTTGTTCCAGAAATCGGGAGTGTACATGTAGCGCGAACTTGTTTCGTTCGCTGGGATGCGTTCACTCACTTCAATGAGTTGCTCAAAACGTTCTTTCCAGAGTTTCATGTTTGCTACGCGTAAATCCACCCAGCCATCATGCGCCCAGTGATTAATACGTTCGGCATTCACCCGTAACTCGTTCTCACCCTGAAACGGTGGAATCTTGATTTCATCTCCGCGTAATAATGTTTTCCCATCAGGAAGGAGAATTGGAATTCCGATAGAAATGATTTGCGCACGAAGTTTTTTGTTGGAAGAAATTTCTTTCGTCAACCTATCCGATATTTGCCTCGGAGTTGCTTTGAGCGCCGAGCGAATATCTTTGAAACAACGCTTCAGCAGGTACGATTCATACAACAATTTGGAAAGCCGAGGCGGACCGAGGACCTCGAATGCGACGCTGTCAACTTCATGCAATTTCTCAAGTTCTGAAATTTTCTCGAACGCGCTGTGGTACATGTACCCGGCGCGATATGTCGGATTCATTATTGTGTTATCGAGCGCGTCAATAACATCATGTCCCGTGTTTCTTCCTTTGATTTCATAAATCACGTTCTCGGCAATTTCTTCCGGCGTTACAAATTCCATTTGTCCCGGAGTTGTAATCGCTTCAAATTCCCCGCGCGAAAAAATTCCGTTTTCGCCGGTATCAATAAACACCGACTTTAATGTTTCATTCATCGGCGTGGCTGTATTTTTCATCCGTAGCCGGAACGTATCTCTCAACTTTACTCCCTGCTTTGGCGGACAATCAACCAACTCGACAGGCTTTCCTCGCCGTTTGATTTCGCCGTATCCGACTTTCTTCCAGGCAATTGCCGCCGCCGGTTTTATTTCTTTCGTGATTGGCGCATCGGGTGTTCGTCCCATAAGAAACAGCAACAACGTATGCGCACCAGCGACTGCCGACTTACTTAACAACACAGAAGATGGTCGTTCTTCGCTGTGCGTATAAGGAATGTTCAATCCCATTCCGCCGGTTCCACTCGTTCCGATTTTCACATATGTTTTTGTGCCGCACTTGTGCATGGACTTGTATAAAATCTGCACATGACGAATCAGCTGGGGAACATACAACGTACACAGTAGCCGCTCAACCGAGTTTTGAATCGTGCTAATGTCTGTACCGCCGTTGTTTTGCTTGAACTCTTTCAATACCCCGCGTGCACTCTGGAAAATATCCTGATATGCAATGGCGGTTGCCGAATTGATACTGTCTATGATGATATCCGGTTTGTATTTTTCAAGCAGTTGAAAAATTGCCGAACGGTGGAGAACATTCTCATCGAGTTCCTCAAGCATGTCGTCAATCAGCATTTTACGTTTTCTGTCATCGCCAAGAATGTCTTCCCGGTTCATATCTTTGAAATCGTGCCGTGTAAAAATATTGCCCCACCACGGGACAAAGAAATTTTTCTTTGCCGAAGGAAACTCCTCGTACAACTGCGCAACACCTTCTTCCGCTTCTTCCTTCTTCAACGAGGTCACGATAATTCGTTTCGGATGTTCGCCCATCAATTTCCGGCAAATCGCCGAACCGACAAGACCCCAGCCGCCTAACACTAACACTGTTCTGTTTTTAATATCCATGAGAATGCTTTCTTAATTTGTATTGTTGAGCGAAGTTCAATTCGCCCATTGTGTGGTCGAGATAAACCCGATAGACAGGATTTGGCAATCAATATGCCAGAGAACTTTGAGTGAATAAAAACTAAACGAACAACAATTTTGGAGATTCTCAACATTGTGAGAATTCATCTCAAAACTGAAATCCGATTTCACAGAAACAAAAAAAGCGCGCTTGCATTGTTCTGCCCGCGCGCTTCAACATCATTTCTTCTCTAACCGGAGAATTGTTATGCAACTATTTCAACTTCATAGAACTGACGCACTGTTCAAAAGCAGGAAAGTAAATATCTTTCTGCGCCGCAAACCAAATCACGGTCGGACGAATTACCTTATCGTTCTTCACAACATAATATTGGCGACGTGTAATGTTTGCCATCGGTGCATCTTCCACCCACAATGCTTCGTTTCCGTCTATCGTGGCTTTGCCTGTACTGCGTGCTTTTACTTTTCCTTTGTTCTGTTCGAACACTTTTTCTGTGGTTAATTTTTGCGCGCCGAAGACATCAATCTGAATACTGCAATCTAAACGGTCTGCACGAAGTTTCATCGAGAAATCATTCTTCCCTTTGTTCACATTTTCAGGAACCATATTTTCAGGATATTGCATCGTGAAGAAATTCGAGTTGTAATTTTCCATGCTCGGCGATGCCATCCATTTGTCTGATTTAATTATCACCACGGGAAGTTCAAACGATTTCAACATCGCATCGAATACGCCGGCGTGCGCGGTAAATTGGTCTCCGTACCCGATGAAATCCAATTTGTACACAGCCGTATCTCCGGCAACATAAATCAGGTAACCGGTAATATTTGATTTTGAAGTAACGGGAACTGAGTAATTGACTTTCGTCGCAGGTTTATTCGCAACCGTCACTTGCTGGTCGGGTTGAATATCAATCTTCGACCATGCCTCCTTAAATACTTCTTTCGCAGTGGCAATCACTTCATCGGAAGTTTTCCCTTCCAACTTCAGTACTTCAACACTGACCTGTCCTCCTTCTTCCCCGCTCGATGGGTCCATAAATTTATTGACCACTTCCTGTGATTTTACAAACACGGCGTTCCCCGTCGTTCCAAGTTGTTTCCATTCCTTCGGGTAATGAATCTTAAATCCGTAGGCGGGGTCTTTGTACTCCGACATTTCACCGACCGGAACCGGTGGCGTTTCTTTCTTGCCGCATCCGGTAAATGCCAAGACGATAAACATTAAAAAGATAATAGATTTTTTCATAAATGATTCCTTTGAATTATATGTAACTTAAGTATGCCTGAATGAATTCCCATGAAGTAACCCCACGATTCATCGTGGGGGAAACTATCAACATTCGAGTTGGCTTTAGCCAAGCAATTTAGGGCTGAAGCCCAACTCTTTTTTGAGTTTCTTCCCCCATCCTAAAGGATGGGGTTATTGGTTCGACATCATGGTTTCCATTGAACAACAAAATGTAATTAAAATTTTGGAACTACTGTATCATACCAGAACTTTTTTTCTCTCACACCGACTTAATCTATATGAAGATGCTTCGTCTCGGTGTATTCACGCAAACCTTCAAGACCCAACTCGCGACCAATGCCGCTTTGCTTGTAGCCGCCGAACGGCGCTTTCTCTGAAAGCAAATGCCACTCATTTATCCATACCGTTCCGGCTCTCAATCGTTTGGCAATGGACATCGCCCGCCCTTTATCTTGCGACCAAACACCTCCACCGAGACCGTACACACTATCGTTCGCAATCGCAATTGCTTCTTCTTCCGTTTTGAATTTCAGAACAGAAAGCACAGGACCGAATATTTCTTCCTGTGCAATCTTCATCGAGTTCCCGACGTTTGTGAAAATTGTCGGCTCAACAAAAAATCCTTTTTCAAGTTCAGATAACTCCGGAATATTTCCGCCAATTGCAACCGATGCACCCTGTTCAATTCCGCTATTGATATAACCGAGAACCCGTTGACGTTGCTTTTCTGAAATAACAGGACCAATATCCGTCGTCATTTCCTTCGGATTACCGAGCCGAAATTTCTTCGTCTTTTCAATCAAACGATGAACAACTTCATCATGAAGTGATTCATGCAATAATAATCTCGAACCGGCTTCACAGCATTGTCCCTGATGATAAAATATCGCATACATCGCTCCATCCACTGCGTGCGGAATATCCGCATCGTGCAAAACAATGTTGGCAGATTTACCGCCACACTCCAGCGTACATTTTTTCAATGATGCTGCCGCGTTGCTCATCACTTTTCTACCAACCGCAGTTGAGCCGGTGAACGAAACTTTATCAACAAGCGAATGCTTTGTTAATGCTTCCCCAACATCTTCGCCAAAACCCGGAATAATATTAACAACGCCCGGCGGTAATCCGACTTCATGAATAACCTTTGCAAGTTCCATGGCTGTGCAGGGCGTCAGTTCCGATGGTTTAAGGACAACCGTATTTCCTGCAGCGAGTGCCGGACCTAATTTCCAGATTGCCATCTTCAGCGGGAAGTTCCATGGAATTATCGCGGCAACAACTCCAATCGGTTCACGCACAAGAATGTTCTGACTAAAGCCCGGTTTTGAAAGTCCCTCAATGGTTTCCGTTTGTTCAAGCGTAGCGAGTTTGGAGAAATAATTCATTGCCCGCGCACTGAGATAAATATCTTCTTTTGCCTTACGAAACGTCGAGCCGGAATCCTCGACTTCGAGTTGTTCTAACTCCTCTTTCTTCTCATTGATTTTTTCGGAGATTGCTTTGATAAACGCGCTTCGTTCTTCCTTCGACATTCTTGTCCAAGGTCCATCATCAAAAGCTTTACGAGCGGCAACGACTGCTTTGTTCGCATCATCAATCCCTGCGCGAGCAACTCGTGCGACAATTTCCTGATTGAACGGATTGATTGATTCAAACGTGCGACAAGAATTCGCCTCGACAAACTCACCATTAATATAGAGCGAATATTCCCGCACGAACTATTGCGCTCCGAGTCTTCCAATCACCGAGAAATACAAAATCACAAGCAGAAGAACAGGCATGATGAATGAAACTATCCTCACCATCGAATCATATTTAGAAAGAGTGGCATCAGCATTTTGCGGCGCTTCACCCGTCAACATTTTTCCGACCAATGCACCACGTTTTCTCGAAATGATTCCCATAAATGTTCCCAAAATTGCCGCAATGACAAACACCGTTATTTTGTTGGAAAGCCAACTGAATTGCATCGTGTATTGAAATGCGTGCATATTGCCGATGCCGGTAACCGCCATGAGAAGTATGGCGACCGGGCTGAGCAAACCGATAGGACGCATTACCCGAAGCAACGTTGCTTTGGTTTGAAGGTCTTTTGCTTTCCGGTACTGACTATCAACGACAAATCCTGCCACCGAAAGAGTTACGAGTAAACCGAGACCGATAAAATGTAGTAGAAGAGTTATTTTTCCTGCTGATTCCATGAGTATTCTTAAAAATGATTGCAAAGATACAAAATGTTTGGATGAGTCTCAAAATTGAAATTCTTTTGTATCCTTCTGATTTTTCTCTTACTTTTAGTCAACCAAAACAAAGAAAAACGACATGACGATAAACACATCAACTCTTCTTCTTTCATTTGAACAACTTCCCGAACTTGAAAAGAAGGAAGTCGTTATCGAAATTCTTCGCCGAACACAAACCGAAGAACTTACCGAGATATCAGACAACCATTATGTTCAGCACGCAGAAAATATTTTTTTAGAACTCGATAAAAGAGAAACAGAAAATGCAATCTCCGAAACGAGGTGAGGTCTGGCTTGTCGATCTGGGGATGGCGACAAAAGTTCGACCTTGTGTCGTCATGAGTATTCCATACGAAGGAGAAGAACGTGCCTTAACATCAATCATCCCGCATACAACAAGTTCCCGGAAATCTCGGTTCGAGGTGCGTCTGAATGTTAGTTTCTTACATCAGGGTGTATTCGATGCTCAAAACATACTCACCATTCCAAGTGTAAAATTGATTAGAAAACTTGGAATACTATCTGTGGATGATATGATTTCTTGAATCTCTTGTTAGACATTGGTTGGGATTGTAATCCTCCTTCTTGTATTTGCCGCCAAACTTTGTTAAGTTTGCAGTGCATTTATTTTCCTCCTCACTTTTTTATTGACTCCGATTTTCATGAAACGCATTTTACTCGTTGCTATCATTCTCCTTTGTTCTTTCGTACTTAGTTCTGCACAACAACGTGCCCCCCTCGGCACGTTACTTTCCCGGCATCTTCCATCAATCAAAGAAAACGATGAACAACTTGTGTTGATTATTTTCAAAGATAAAGGCGCGCAAAACCTTTCTGTAACTTCTCCCCGTTCGCTCCTCTCAGCAAAAGCAATTGCCCGACGAGCAAAGGTTCGTTCATCAAACAACATTATTGATGTACAGGATTTACCGCTCGAGCAATCGTATGTGGAAAACATCAAAGGAGTGGTGGTGCGGGTCCGGCACCAATTGAAATGGTTCAATGCTGTCAGTGCTGTGGCGACGAAACAGCAAATCGAATCGTTACGAGCATTGCCATATGTTCAGGAAGTGGAATTAGTCGGACGATGGAAAACAGATAAGTCGCTCGAAAAAGAAAATGATGAATTCATTCTTCCGCAGGAACAGGAGTTGTTGGTTGATTCATTAAACTACGGAAACTCGTTCACACAAATCAATCAAATCAAAGTTAACGCTGTTCACAATCTCGGAATATATGGACAGGGAATTGTCGTCGGTGTGTTCGATAATGGAGTACGCTTATTGAATCATGAAGCATTTTTAAACATGAATATTATAGCTATGTATGATTTTGTTGACCACAAGAAAAGTGTTGTTCCGATAAATACCAGCACTGGTTTCGGAAGTCATGGTGTGAGTACTCTTTCTATCATCGGAGGATATAAACCCGGACAAGTAATAGGTCCTGCATTCGGAGCGACCTACATTCTTGCCCGAACGGAAAATGATTCGAGCGAAACCCCAATTGAAGAAGACAATTGGGCAAAAGCGATTGAATGGGCGGATAGCATTGGCGTTGATGTTGCCAGTACTTCATTAGGTTATGGCGCTCCGGGTTATCCGTACGACCCGCCATATGTTAGTTGGACATGGCAGGATATGAACGGAAATACGACACTTGTTACCCGCGCGGCTGATAGGGCTGTAGGTTTGGGAATTGTTGTTTTAAATTCAGCAGGAAATTCCGGTTCAGATGTTCACAATACTCTCGGTGCACCAGCCGACGGAGATAGTGTTATCACAGTTGGCGCAGTCACTTCATCAGGCGGACGTGCTTCATACAGTTCAGTTGGACCAACTACAGACATTCCATCGCGAATAAAACCTGATATTATGGCGATGGGATCGGGTGTTTGGTATGCAAACGGTTCAAATCCATTAGGCTATACTAATATTGGAAGCGGTACTTCCTTCTCTTGCCCACTTAGTGCGGGTGTTGCAACTCTTGTACTTTGCGCCAATCCATCCCTCACCCCGATGCAAGTACGTGATGCAATGCGCCAAACAGCAAGCAACGCGGCATCACCCAATAACACCATGGGATGGGGAATTCTGAATGCACGGAATGCCATCAGTTACTTCGGAATTTCTCCCAACGTTCGTGGCGTTGTCTTCAATGACCTCGACGCAGACGGAACCAAAGACACGAATGAAACAGGACTTGCAGGCGCGCTGGTAAGCATCACCGGAACAAAAACAGATTCGACGTATACCGATGCTGATGGAAATTACCTTCTCGATAATTTATCAGTCGGAAATTTTTCCATCACGATTACACCGCCTGTCGGGAAAAAACTTTTATTTCCATCGAACGGCTCGTATGGAATTACAATTGATAGTTCGAAGTTAGTTCAAACCGGAAAAGATTTTGTCATCGTCGAGTATGGTACCGTGCAGGGTTCGACGTTTGATGACATCAACGGGAACGGAACAAAGCAGGCAGGCGAACCGGGATTAGAAAATTGGAAAGCAAAACTCGGTTCACGTTCTGCGCTTACTGACGCGGACGGTAATTTCATCTTTTCAACAGTCGATGCCGGAAGTTACACGCTCAGTGAGAGCCTTCACACCGGCTGGATGAAAACAACTCCGGCGGGAAATTATTCAGTCAATATAAATTGGGGAGATACAAAATCAGGATATTCATTTGGCGTATTCAAGTTAGGTTCGATTCAAGGTCAGGTATTTCAGGATTACAATTCTGACGGAATTCAGGACAGCAACGAAACAGGAATTGGAAACTGGAGAATACAATTGAATGGACCTGTTACGGGTTCCGTGCTCACGGATTCAAACGGAAATTTCTCTTTCACAAATCTGACAGCAGGAACATACACGCTCAGCGAGAGTCTTATGTATCACTGGGTACAAACGTATCCTTTCAGCAACGGAGCGCATTCGATTATCATTCGAAGCGGATCAGATACAACGAATTTGGATTTTGGAACGTACTACGCTCCCAACATGGTATGCTCAGTCAGTTCAGGTTGGAATTTACTTTCGCTTCCGCAACAATTAGAGAATTATGACATCAACACAATCTATCCTGACGCAGGTTCCAAAGCATACTTATTCAAAAATAAAACCTATACAACACTCGATACAATCCCAGACGGAGTAGGGTTTTGGTTGAAGTTCCCGTACGCGGCAAACATTTCTATCGTCGGTGATTTGAAAACATCGGACACAATTGCTGTTCAGAAGGGTTGGAATATCATCGGTACAATTTCAGAACCTGTTGCTATCACCGATGTCGTTACGCAACCGGATAGTCTCATCAACTCACAATTCTTTTACTACAACGGAACATACCAGCAATCGGATTCGTTGTTTCCGCATTTCGGGTATTGGGTGAAAACGAAAAATGCCGGGCAGGTGATTCTTCAATCACCGACTGACAAGTTACTCTTCCACAGGAGAAAATAATTTAAATAAATAGTTCCTTCAAAAACGAAAGGGCTGAATTCACTTCAGCCCTTTTCATTTTTTTACTTCATCTCTTGCAGTGATTCCCGAATCATCTTCACGCCTGTATCAACTTCTTCCTGTTTGATGTTGAGCGGCGGGCGGAATCGAATCGAGCAGTTGCCGCTTCCGAGAATGACCAAGCCTTTCTCATATGCTTTCTTCCTGAACTCATTCCGTTTTGTTCCATCAGGTAAATCAAATGCACAGAACAAACCGACCCCGCGTGCGTTACTGACGAGCGACGGAAACTCCTGTTGCAATTGTTGCAAGTTCTTTTGGAGATACTCTCCCATTATCCGAGCATGTTCGACCAGATTTTCTTCTTTGATAATTTCCAGATACCGTTGAGAACGAACCATGTCAATCAAACTTCCTCCCCACGTTGAATTCAACCGGCTTGCAACTTTGAAGACATTGTCCGGCACTTCATCAATCCGTTTGCTCGACATGAAACCGCACACTTGCGTCTTCTTCCCGAAACTCATCATGTCGGGATTAACATAGTGCTGGTGCGCCCACATCTTTCCGGTCAAACCGATTCCCGTCTGGACTTCATCGAAAATGAGAATGATTTCATTTTCATCGGCAATTCTTCGTAACTCGACGAAGAACTCTTTGCGGAATTGATTATCACCCCCTTCACCTTGAATCGGTTCAAGAATGATTGAGGCAATGTCATCTTTATGTTCAGTAATCGCTTGCTTGATTTGATTGAGCGCAGTCTGCTCAAGTTGAACAACCGCTTTCAGATTTTCTTCATTGAGCGGGAACTTCATGACAGGATTGACGATGCGGGGCCATTGAAATTTCGGATACAGTCGAGTTTTCGTCGGGTCAGTATTCGTCAACGACATTGTGTAACCTGTGCGCCCGTGAAACGCCTGTTGAAAGTGAATCACTTTCGTTCCGCGTTCTTCTTTGTAGCCTTTCGCGAAGTTCTTTTGAATCTTCCAATCGAACGCGGCTTTGAGAGCGTTCTCGACACCAAGCGCACCCCCTTCAACGAAAAACACGTATGGCAAATAATCAGGCATTGCAATCTTGCCGAACGCATCCACAAACTCCGCCATCTCGACGCAATATACATCGGAGTTTGTCAACTTGTTCATTGCAACATTCGTTATCTTCTCTTTGAATTCCGGAGTCATCATCTTCGGATGATTCAAACCAATCGGCATGGATGCTACGAATGTAAAGAAGTCTAATAATTTTCTGTTCCCGAGTGAGTCGTAAATCCACGCGCCTTCGCTTCGCTTGAGGTCAACAATAAATCCCAAATCGTCAACGAGCATGTGTTGACCGATGGTTGAGTGAACGTTATTCGGATTAATATGATGAGACATAAAACACCTTTTCTTTCTAAATAAGTTTTGAAAAATCGTTATTGAATTTAACAAACGCGTTACCGCGATTGTTTTCGGCATCAAACCGAACATAGAATTTCCTCAGTCTTCTAATAGAAGACTTGAAGAATAGTAGTTGAGTGGGGAATGAGTTCTTAGAAGAACTCTTGGTGTTCGTAGAGGGAAACGATGTACGGTCTTCCGGGTAAAGACTCGGTAGTGGCGTTAGTGTGGGATAATATATTCAAC
This sequence comes from Ignavibacteriota bacterium, assembly GCA_016212665.1. NCBI lineage: Bacteria > Pseudomonadati > Ignavibacteriota > Ignavibacteriota bacterium. The sequence goes on along the minus strand of JACREZ010000044.1, from coordinate 26,849 downwards.
CCGGTAAATTTCATGGCTCAAGATACGAAAAATCGGTAAAGGCACAAAGCACTTAATTCACCACGGATTACACAGATTTTAACACTGATATGCACAGATTAAATAGTTCTAACAGTGAAAATCCATGTCATTATCCGTGTAATCCGCGGTTAATTTTTATGCATCAATTTGTGCGCGTTGCAACCCGCCGCTATAATCCACATAGACGGTCTTCCATTCGGAGAAGAACTCGAACACCGTCCAGCCGCCTTCGCGGTGACCGTTGCCCGTTTGTTTCACTCCGCCGAATGGCATGTGCGCCTCCGCGCCGATGGTTGGCGCGTTGATGTAGGTGATTCCGGCTTTGATATCGCGGATTGCTCTGAACGCTCCGTTCACATCGTTCGTGTAAACTGAAGAAGACAATCCGTAAATCGTATTGTTCAAAACATTGATACCTTCATCAAGTGATTTGATTTTGAGAACCGAAAGCACGGGCCCGAAAATTTCTTCCTTCGCAATTCGCATCTCAGGAGTTACATCAGAGAAGATAGTTGGTTGATGGAACCAACCTTTGTCAAGGTCACCACCTTTTCCAATGTCGCCACCGGCGGCAAGTTTCGCCCCTTCCTTCAATCCGATTTCAACATAACTCTTCACGGTGTTTCGTTGTCCTTCGTTCACGCACGGACCGACATCCGTTGTCGGTAGCAATCCGTCACCAAGACGAAGTTTGTTCGTTCGCTCGACAAGCATTGCTAAAAACTTGTCATGAATTTTCTCGTGCAGGATTAAACGACTCGTTGCCGTGCAACGTTGTCCCGTCGTTCCGAACGCGCCCCACAACACGCCATCAAGTGCAAGATGTAAGTCAGCATCATCCATAACAATCTGTGCATTCTTCCCGCCAAGTTCAAGTGAGACACGTTTCAATGTTTGACTTGCAACTTCGGAAATCTTTATACCGATGCCAGTCGAGCCGGTAAAACTCACAAGGTCAACTTCAGGATGGCTGACAATTCCCATCCCGACTTCTCCGCCGCCGCCATGAACGATATTCACAACTCCTTCGGGAATTCCGGCTTCCATTAAAATCTCTACAAGCACTGTTGCTGTTGCAGGCGTATCGGATGCAGGTTTGAACACAACCGTGTTTCCACAAAGCAACGCGGGAAAAATCTTCCATGTCGGAATTGCCATCGGGAAGTTCCACGGCGTTACAATTCCCGCAACACCAATCGGAACACGAAGCGCCATGTTAAATTTATTCGGCAACTCAGACGGAACTGTATGACCGAATAACCGTCGTCCCTCGGATGCGGCATAGTAGGCAGTATCAATTCCTTCCTGCACATCGCCGCGCGTTTCGGTGAGAACTTTTCCCATCTCGCGTGTCATGAGCGTTGCAATTTCATCTTTGCGTGCGACCATAATGTCACCGACTCGTTTGAGAATATCTCCCCGCTTCGGCGCAGGTACAAGCCGCCATTTCTCGAACGCAATGCGCGCCGCCTTCACCGCTTCTTCAACATCTTCCTTTCCCGATTTCGGAAACGTGCCTACTAACTCGCTCCAGTTCGCGGGATTTCTGTTTTCAAATGTTTTTCCTGATTTGGCATCTTGCCATTTTCCGTTAATAAAATTTTGGTAGTTCTTTGTCATAACCATTCCTTATTTTGTTTTTCGATTATATTAATTGCCATACATAGTAAGAGTAAAATCCTTTAAAAGAATTTCAATCCTATTCCCAATTTAAATCCCCAAAAGGTTTCCTTGTTCCCCCAACCCGATTTTGAAAAAAATCTATACGAACCAAGAGTAATCAACATTTTACTGTCAGAATTTCCATAAATATGCGCTTCAGCTTTTAGATATCCCGGGCTTCGTTCCGTCCTAGTTACCTTTTCGTTGATATCGAAACGATAAGTTCCTTGGATATTTGTTTCCCCATAATTTATGGTCACTAAAAAAGAATGATATTCAAAAACCAAAATTAATCCTGCGCCGAGATAGGCACCCCAAGTCTGATTTGCACCTGCAATTGTAGAACCTGCTGTAAAACCAGTTGAAAATACGAGGTACTCAAAATCGGATGGAGAAACATCAATTTGAAAATTGTAGTTAATGGAAAAATCTGCAGAAATATTGAGAGAAGCTGATCGAACCAAAATTAAACTTTTAGAAGAAGATTCGAAAGGACGAATTTTTGCATGTCGAAAATCTATTCTCCACATGTTTGCTTCTTTTATTACACCTACACTATCCGTTACATTTCGTACTTGTTGGACGAGCATCGTATCATGTGTAATCACCTCATCAAGTACCTTGAAGAGTAACAACCGCTCATCACTCAAAGTAAAACCCCATAGTTCAACTTTTGAAATAAGAACATTCATCTCTTGCCCACTCTTTAGCAAAACATGTGTGCTATCGTACTGTGAAAAACAAGGGAAATAATTAAGAAGAACAAAGAGTATGCTTATAATAATTCTTCGTCTATCTTTTGAATACAAAAGTGAATTCCTCATAGTTTGTCGTTGATACCAAGTTGCCTGCGAATCAATGTACAGAGCGAGTCGGCAAGTTCTTGATGACGAGGAACCGGCGCGCTTTTATGCAATGTCGGATTGTAATAAATATCGTGTCTCGAACCATGTCGCTTAAGAATGCATCCATGTTTTTCTAATTCCTTGATGAATTCACGACGTTTCACACTGCCACACCGACCACTGTCGTTCGTACTGTCTGACTCGGAATAAACAATTCAGTCTCTTCAAGCATCATTTTGTACGCGTCTTGAATATTCTCCTTCAATTCCGTCAACGTTTTCCCCTGGCTGAAAACTCCCGGCACTTCTTTTAACCTTCCGACATACCATGTTTTATCTTTCCAATACTCAAGTGTGAAATTGTGAAGACCGTTTCCTGTTTTCATAAACCGACTCTCTCAAAAATATATTCAACACTCTTCATTGATTTTTTCAAATCAAACAACTCATCCAATTCTTGCTCGTTTAGAACCGCTCGAATTGTTTCATCCTCTTTCAACACCTCTTTGAAGTTCCGTTTACTTTGCCAAACTTCCATCGCCGCTTTTTGAACTGCGGCGTACGCATCTTCCCTTTTCATTCCTTTCTTTGCTAACGCGAGCAAAACCGATTGTGAGAAAATCAAACCGTTCGTCAGTTCAAGATTCTTGAGCATATTTTCAGGATAGATGAGAAGATTATCAATAATCTTGATGAACTGAGCAAGCATGTAATCAAGCAAAATGCAACTATCGGGAACGACGATGCGTTCGACGGAGGAATGAGTGATATCCCGTTCGTGCCAGAGAGAAATATTTTCCATCGCCGCGTGTGCGTTGCCGCGAAGTACGCGGGCAAGTCCGGCAACACGCTCGCACGTAATCGGATTACGCTTGTGCGGCATCGCAGATGAACCTTTCTGTCCTTTGGAAAAATATTCTTCCGCTTCCAGCACTTCCGTTTTTTGGAGATGCCTGATTTCCGTCGCAAACTTTTCGAGCGAACTTCCAATTAGTGCAATGGATGTCAGAAACTCTGCGTGATTATCTCTTTGCAGGATCTGTGTTGAAATTGGAGCGGGTTTCAATCCAAGTTTCCCGCAAACATATTCCTCAACAAACGGGTCAAGATGTTCGTACGTTCCAACGGCTCCGGAAATTTGTCCGAACGAAACTGCTTCGATTGCCCGTTCGAGTCGTTTGATATTACGTTGTGTTTCATCAAACCAGAGAGCGAGTTTCAATCCGAATGTCGTCGGCTCGGCATGAATGCCATGAGTTCTTCCAACCATGATTGTGTATTTGAATTCTTTTGAACGGCGAGCAAGAATCTCAGAAAGTTTTTTCAAATCGTTCAACAACAAGTCGCCCGATTGTTTCATCTGAACAGCAAGTGCGGTATCGAGTACGTCGCTCGATGTCATTCCGAGATGAATGAAACGCGACTCCGCTCCGACATATTCTCCAACATTGGTGAGAAATGCAATCACATCATGGTTAACCGTTCGCTCAATCTCATCAATCCGTTCAACATCGAACGATGCTTTCTCCCGAATCATCTTGACGGCGTCTTTCGGAATCACTCCGAGTTCTGCCTGTGCTTCACACGCGAGCAATTCAATTTCTAACCAGATGCGGAATTTATTTTCTTCCGACCAAATCGCCCCCATTTCTTTCCGCGTGTATCGCTCAATCATCTATGAACCGAATCTGATGAAGTTAAATATCTAAATAATAATATATAGAGTAGGTTCATTGCTGGGTTCGTTCCAATTTCAATTGTAAGGTCATCAATTCTTTTTCACGCATGACTTTTATTTTCCAAACATCGCCAACACGCGCCTCGCTGACAATACTGTTTACTGCATCCTCATTTTTTATTGGCTCACCATTGATTTCTACTATGATGTCACCAACTTTGAAACCTGATTTTGCCGCAGGACTGTTACGCTTCACATCGCTGACAATCACACCTTCCGCTTTGTCCAATCCAAAATATCGCGCAACCCGCGCATCAACCGATTGAATATCCAACCCCGTCCAGAAGTTCCGTTCAACTTTTCCGTGCGAACGAAGTTCATCAACAATTTTCTTCACCCGGTTAATCGGAATGGCAAACCCAACGCCGACGCTTCCCTGATTCGGAGTGAATATCACCGAGTTCACGCCAATGGCTTCACCGATAGAATTGATAAGCGGACCACCGCTGTTGCCGGAATTAATCGAAGCATCCGTCTGAATCATGTCGCGGTAATATCGTCCTTCTCCCGCGTTGATGTTCATCCCGGTTGCGCTCACAACTCCGACAGTGACTGTCGGCTTGTCGCTTATCTCGAACAATCCAAAAGGATTTCCAAGGGCAATTACCCACTCACCGATGATGACATCGTTCGAGTTTCCCAATTCAATATAGGACAGATCTCGTCCATTAATTTTCAACAAGCAAACATCCGTCGAAGGGTCGGTGCCGATGATTTCCGCATCGTACTTTTCTTTGTTGGTAAGTGTCACAGTAATTTTACTTGCGTTGCCTGCTACGTGGTCGTTGGTGATGATATATCCGTCGGGAGAAATGATGAAGCCGGAACCGAGTCCTTTAATTTCTTGCTTGTATGTTCTCGGACCAAAGAACTGACGGAAGAACGGGTCTTCTCCGAAAAATTGAGACCACGGATCCCGATAACGGTACTCGCGCACTTCTGTTACGTTGATTCCGACAACTGCCGAACTTGCGTGAGCAACCGAGCGAGTAATCGCGTTGTGCCGTTGATTAGAAATTTCCTGATTGATACTATCTCGATTTTCTCCATGATAGAACGCCTGCATCGCTTCTGCCTGAGCATCATCATTTTGCATCTCACCAGAAAGCGATTCCTCTGCCTGATGAAAACCGAAAGAATACCCCGCCCACACTCCGACCATGAGCGGTAACAACATCACAAGAAAAAGTATGAAGATTTTTTTCATAGCAAACTCACAGAAATTTTACATCACTTAGAACCGTCATGTCTCCGTTTACGTTCCAACACTTTGCGGGTTGCTTTGACAATCGCCTCTTTATCAATTCCGTACTTCTTCATCAATTCATGCCCCAGTCCTGATTCCCCGAACGTATCATTCACGGCAACAAACTCTTGCGGTGTTGGGATTGTTTGAGCAAGAACTTCAGCAACTGCGCTTCCAAGTCCACCTTGAATTTGGTGGTCTTCTGCTGTCACAATCGCTCCCGTTTCCGATGCGGCTTTTACAATTGCATCTTTATCGAGCGGCTTAATTGTGTGCATGTTGATAAGTCGAACGCTGATTCCTTCTGCCGCGAGAATTTCTTCAGCACATATTGCTTCCCACACTTGCAAGCCACACGCAATGATTGTTACATCTGTTCCATCAATGAGCGTGTCTGCTTTGCCAAACTGAAACTCATCATCCGCTTTGGTGAACACAGGAGTGTTATCACGAAACATTCTGATGTAGATCGGATTGTGCAACGCGACACTCGCACGAACCATTTTTCTCGCCTGATGATAATCGCACGGCGAAGCAACGACCATGTGCGGCAGTGAACGCATAAGTGCAATGTCTTCGAGCGATTCGTGCGTGGCGCCGTCTTGCCCGACAGTTATTCCACAATGCGATGCACAAATCTTCACAGGAATTTCACTGTATGCGAGCGATTGCCTGATTTGGTCAAACGGACGACCTGCGGCAAATTCTCCATACGCCGCAGTGAACGGAATTTTTCCTGCAAGATAAAATCCCGCGGCAACGCCAATCATATCTTGCTCGGCAATTCCCACACTGAAAAATCTTTCCGGAAATGCTTTTTGAAATAGATCGGTTTTAACGGAGGGCGTTACATCCGCTCCAAGAACAACGACATTGGGGTTCTCTTTTCCCAACTCGACTAACATTTCGCCAAAACCCTGACGGGTGGCTTTGTTATCTGATGATGTGTATTTCATATTTGGTTTCTGGTTTTGTGTTTCTTGTTGTAGTTTCGGGTTTGAGATTATCCTACGCGGCTTTTTCTTCAATCACTTTCACATGTCTAATATCTTGTGCATCCAAGTAACTCGACGCATCAAGAATTTCCATTCCGACAATTTTATTATTTGAATCAACATCGAATACGATGTCATCATTATATCGTTCATTCCGCACCTGTCCGCTTTCACGAAAAACAATGTGGAGTAAATCCTGTGTTGTGTTATAAACTATTTTCATAACCAATATCCATAAAAAACATAAACTGTCACTGTTACAATTTCTTCCTGTTCAACTGTGTAGATAACTTCTACTTTTTTCTGTGCATAAAATTTATTGCACCAGTATTCATTGAACGAAAACACTTTTGATTTCTTGAACCGACCCCTTTTAGCAAATTCAACTTTTTCTGATTTTAATACTTCTATAATTTCTTCTTCATTAGTTCCGCGTTTCAACATCTGTTCGAGTGTGTGCGGGTCAATTCTGACTTTCATTTCAATCTGTTCATTACTCTATTTGAGTTCTTTTATCTTTCAAAACACAAAACTCAAAACATTATCTGTTCACATCACATCTATATAACGACTGCGGCTTTCTCCCACTCAAACTGAACAAAGTCCCCATATTTTGTCGGAGCGATTTCACTAAGAGCTTGCTTCCCTTGCTCTTCGCTTGGCGGAACACCGTGCCATTTGTAATCATCTTCCATAAACGAAACGCCTTTGCCCATGAATGTTTGTGCGAGAATTACTTTCGGTTTTCCTTTCAGTTCTTTCGCCTGATGTACTGTGTTGATGAATTGTTCGATATCGTTGCCGTTGCACTCAAGTACGTGCCAGTTGAATGCTTTCCACTTATCGGCAAGCGGTTCGAGTTCCATCACTTTTTCTGTTCGATTATCAATCTGACAGAAGTTTCTGTCAACGATGCAAATCAAATTGTCAACTTTATGGTGTCCGGCAGTCATCATCGCTTCCCAGATTTGTCCTTCATTCAATTCTCCGTCGCCGCATAATACATAGACTTGATTCGGTTTCTTATCGAGACGCAAACCCAACGCGCAACCGACTCCGATGGAAAGTCCCTGACCGAGCGCACCTGAAGCAATCTCAATTCCCGGAAGACCATGCGTTTTTGCCGGAGCAGGATGTCCCTGTAATCGTCCGTTGATTTTTCTGAGCGTTGTGAGTTCGCTTATCGGTAAATAACCTCGACGTGCAAGTGTTGCATACCAAATCGGGGCGAGATGTCCGGCAGAAAGAAAAAAGAAATCCCGTTCTTCCATCGTCGGCTTAGTCGGGTCAACCTTCATCAAATGAAAATAGAGCGATGCAAAAATATCTGCCAAGCCAAGTGGACCGCCTGAATGTCCCGACTTGGAGATCATAAGCATCTTTATTACATCGCGACGCAGTTGCCGCGCAAGTTCCGGTAATTCGTTTATGGGTAATTTATTCATGAACAGAAGTATGATTGATAGAAAGATTGTTTTGAGTTTTGAGTTTTGAGTTTTGGGTTTCTTGACTGCCGTCGGGATACAGTTTTTAGTTTATTGTTTTCGTTTTGGTTTTTAGTCTGTTGTTTAGAAATCTTCTTGTTTGTATTAATAGCCCCAACCTTTAGGTTGGGGGGGGATTAACAAGAGTAAGATGGCATTAGACATAACATTGTAGAACGAAAGACATTTCGACCTACACATCTCGCATCATAAGTATTATTTGGTCTGCATGACGAAGTAAAATTAACACACATGCTACAAATGAAACGATTACTGCCACTTCAGAAGTTATGCTTGGAAGCAGAGTAGCCTTCAGCAAACGTTCGGGAAGCAAGAACATTGCCAACGGACTGACGACAGACGCGAAGATGTTCGCTTTATGAATATCATCAAACAATTTATAACCAAATGCAAACACCGAACACCAAATAACGACAAACAACCAACTCAGCACAAGCATCACACCCGCCGTTGTTGAAAGTCCGCGCCCGCCTCTGAAGTTCAACCAAACCGGATAATTATGACCGACGATTGAGGCGATGCCGCTAAGTCCAATTGCTAATCCGTTTTGCCAGCCGAACAACTGCGCACTGAAAACGACTGCAAGCGTTCCCTTCACAATATCAATGAGCATAACAAGCGTGCCGGTAAGTTTCGAGTTTGAAACTTCAAACGCGTTCATCGCGCCGACGTTTTTGCTGCCACTCTCGCGAATATCGAGCCGCGTTGCCTGCTTCACGAACAGATACGCAGTAGGAAACGAACCGAGAAGATATCCAAGAAATACGCTGATGATGTATGGCAAGAAGCCCTGAAATAACTAATTATTGCAATAATCGCAGGTCAAAATACGAAAAGGGGGAGACTTTGCCAAAGGAGAATCCTGTAACGACTCTTTGTTTCTCCCTCCAAAATCAAGTATATTTTGCCCGACTTGTTATGACCAAACCAGAACTCAAACAACTCCTTCAGGAATATAAAAGCGGAAAACTGAGCGAACAGCAAATCATTGAGAAGATTGCCACGCTCAGGTTTGAATCGCTCGGCTATGCTACGGTTGACCATCATCGCAGTTTGAGGCAAGGTTTTCCGGAAGTAATTTTATGTGAGGGAAAAACCCCTCAGCAAACGGCTGAGATTGCTTCACGTATTTTTAACAAACAACAACCATTGCTTGCAACCCGTGCTTCGCTTGAACATTTCAAAGCGGTGAAACGAAAAATCAAGCACGCTCATTACCATCAGTTTGCGAGAATCATCACAGCGAATGAACCGAAATCACCGGAAAAAAATCGTGGAACAATCTTGGTGATTTCTGCCGGTACTTCCGATATTCCCGTTGCGGAAGAAGCGGCAATCACCGCTCACATGATGAGCAACCCGGTTGAAAAACTGTATGATGTCGGAGTTGCGGGAATTCATCGCCTGCTTTCGCAGAGCGATAAACTTTCAAAGGCAAGCGTTATCATTGTTGTTGCTGGAATGGAAGGCGCGTTACCCAGTGTTGTCGGCGGCTTGGTTGATGTTCCTGTCATCGCCGTTCCGACTTCGATTGGCTACGGTGCGAGTTTCGGCGGCGTTGCCGCGTTACTTGGAATGTTAAACTCGTGCGCAAGCGGAGTCACCGTAGTGAACATTGACAATGGGTTTGGCGCAGGGTTTGCGGCGAGCCTGATGAATAAACCGGTTCGAGTTTAGAGTTTTGAGGTTCGGGAATTTACAAAACTCAAAACACGAAACTCAAAACTTTTCTAAGTTCTAAAATCAAATTTAAAAAATATGCTAACAGATATCTCAAAAATCAATCATCACGAAAACATCCTCGGAACAATCGGCAAAACGCCGCTTGTAAAACTGAATAAAATAACACGGGGATTCAAAGGACACTATTTTGCCAAAGTAGAATTTTTTAATCCGGGCGGTTCGGTGAAAGACCGAATCGGCTTGGACATCATTGAAGATGCGGAACGCGAGGGTCGCTTACGCCCGGGCGGAACAATCGTCGAATCAACTTCCGGCAATACGGGTGTCGGACTTGTGCTTGCTGCGGCAATCAAGGGATACAAGTGCGTCTTCACTCTCCCAGACAAAATGAGTTCGGAAAAAATCCGTTTGTTGAAAGCGTATGGTGCAGAAGTCATTGTCACACCTACTGCTGTCCCGCATGATTCGCCTGAAAGTTACACAGAAGTTGCCAAGCGTATTGTTCGTGAAACTCCCAACTCAATTCTTGCTAATCAATATTTTAATCCGAAAAACCCTGAAGCGCATTACAAAACCACCGGTCCTGAAATTTGGGAACAAACCGGCGGACAGATTGATTATTTCGTCGGCGGACTTGGAACAGGAGGAACAGTTACGGGTGTCGGAAAATTTTTGAAAGAGAAAAATCCCAACATCAAAGTCGTTGGTACAGACCCGCGCGGTTCTATATTACGGGATGTTTTTTATGACAAGAATAAAAGCCAAACAGGTGATGGAAAACCTTACAAGGTTGAGGGCATCGGTCAGGATTGGGTTCCAGGCGTTATTGATTTTGATGTCGTTGATGCGATGGTCGAGGTTACAGACAAAGAAGCGTTTATGATGGCGCGGCGATTGACGCGGGAAGAAGGAATGTTTGTCGGCGGTTCGGCGGGAACTGCGCTTGCAGGCGCTCTAAAATATGCAGACCGGATGCAAGAAAACGAAGTGATGGTAATTCTCCTTCCCGACACGGGCGAGCGGTACCTCAGCAAATTGTACAACGATGATTGGATGAGAGAGAACGGATTCCTCATGCCCGACCGAATTACGGTGCGTTTTGTGCTTCAATCGAAACCGAGAAACGTACAGCAACTCGTCGCTGTTGAACCGAATACGACTGTGCGTGCCGCTCTCGATTTATTCAAACAGCATGATGTATCTCAATTACCGGTAATTGAAAAAGGACGGGCAATCGGGACTGTGACTGATAATGACCTGATGTCAACAGTGCTTGAAAATAGTTCTTCGCTGGATAAACTTGTGAAAGAAATGATGGAACCTGCCTTCCCGACCATCGGCATGGATTCTCCAATCGAGCATGCAATAGATTTCCTGAAGAAAAAAGATTCGGCTGTACTTATTGAAGACAATCATAAGTTGGCTGGAATATTGACGCGGTATGATGTGATTGAATATCTCGCGAGATGATTTGTTAAGTGCTATTTCATAAAGGATTTTAGTATCATATCTGAATATTTTCTTATTGGATGTTTTGCTAATCAATCAAAAATTACATTTAAGGAGTTAAGATATGAGAATTATAACTTGCCACAAGTTACACTTAGTATCGAACTTCGGGCAGAACACAAATCCTTATTATTAAAATCAAAGAATATATAGAATAAAAAGAAGAAACAAATTAGCAAAAGAAGTTAAACAATATCTCAATAATTATTCGTAATGATAAAACAAATCAGTTCAATACAATAAATAGGTATACTATGAATTTATTTCCTAAAGATTTAATCAACGCGTTTGTAAGAAATGAGGCGGTAGCGGTCATTGGATCAGGACCTTCTTCTGTGATAGGATTACCAAATTGGAAATCTTTGATACAATTGATGATCAAGGAATGCGAACTTAACCTTACTATTAATAAACAAGAAACTGATGAATTATATAGTCTTTTGAAAACAGGCTCTTTTTTAGAAATTGCAGAAGAATGTAGAAATCGCTTACGTCCTTATTTATATAGAGATTTTTTGACAAAAACTTTTGATTGTTCTTCGATCGAACCTTCTGTTATACATGAGAAAATTATTCAGTTACCATTTGCTGCCTTACTAACTACTAATTATGATACAATGTTAGAGAAGGCATATCGAAAATTTTCAAAATTACAAAAAGATTTACCTGTAATTACTCAAAAAAATGTGGCTAAATTGGCACAATTACCAAGCGAAAAAGAATACTTTATCTTAAAGCTACATGGGGACATCGAAAATATTGATACAATCGTGTTGACACATAAAGATTATGAGGAGATATTACATCAAAATTCTGCTTACCGGAATATTCTTTTCAATATTGCCGCAACAAAAACATTAGTGTTCATTGGATACGGGCTTAATGACCCCGATCTGAATCTTATGCTTAATGAACAAGTCTCAATTTTCAGAGGTTATGGACGTCAACACTTTGCATTTATTGCAAACGCGGGCACCATTAAAGCTAAGTACTTTCTCGAAAAATATAATTTAAGAATAATAAACTATGAGTCTAAGCACGGCAAGCGTAATTTACACATAGTAATAAATTCTTTAAATCAACAAATTGAAGAATATCGTGGTGACTTAGCAACACTTTCAATACCGCGGGAAATGTGGCTATCACAGGAAAAACGCGAGGTTGCTAGAGCTAAAGAAATAATGGAACATGAGCAGAGTATCTGCACTCAGATGCAAACAACAATACCACTCGAGAGAGCAAAATATCTCAAAATTTTTATTAATAAGGCAGAATTCAAGCCAGAACACGTTGATTTAGTAGAGAGAAGTATCATTGAAGGTGAAAGGAAGGATAATGAGGAAAAAATTTTGCAATCACAGCTATTACATTCACAACGGCTGGAATCGTTAGGAACTTTAGCGGGTGGTGTAGCACATGATTTCAATAATATCTTAGGTATTATTATAGGTTATTCAACTTTAATTAGTAAGACAAAAATAAACGAACAACAATCAAAGGCTTTAAAAGCTATCACAACAGCCGCCGAAAGAGCTACGGGACTAGTCAAACAATTATTAGCATTTGCAAGAAAAAGTGATACTGTCTTCCATCAATTGAATATTCATACTCTTATTAAAGAAATTGTACAACTATTGTCTGAAACATTTCCAAAAACCATTTCAATTATAACAGATATAAAAAATAATCTTCCTCCAATTAATGGAGATCCAAGTCAGATTTCACAAGCAATATTAAATTTATGTATTAACGCAAGAGATGCCATGCCAAATGGAGGTACGTTAAATATCAATGTTAATACTATCTCAGGAAAAAAAATCAGAAATAAATTTAGCAACGCAAGAGATATTGAATATTTGACAATTCAAATCATTGATAATGGCATTGGAATGGATGATATTACTTTAAACAGGATTTTCGAACCTTTTTTTACTACAAAGGAAATAGGAAAAGGTACAGGATTGGGCTTAGCTGTTGTATATGGAATCATTAAGGAGCATTTTGGTTACATCGACGTACAAAGTCAACTTAACAAAGGTACCACTATAATATTACTATTACCAATAGAAGAGAAAATGGTTTCGGAAAAGGATTCAATAAATAATAATTCAACCAAAGTCCTTACAGGAACTGAAACAATTTTATTTGTAGAGGATGAAAGACTTCTTTCCGATTATGTAACAGGGTTATTAAAAGGACAAGGTTATAGAATCATTAGTGCAAATGATGGGGAACAAGCTTATAAAAAATACAAACGATATAAAAATATAATTCAGCTAGTTATTTTAGATATGGGTTTGCCAAAAATGGCTGGTTTCGATGTGTTCAAAAAAATTAAGAAAATCAATTCAGAAGTCAGAGTAATTTTTGTAAGTGGTTATTTGATACCAGAATTAAAACAGGACTTGTTAAATGAGGGAGTTTCTGATTTCCTTCCCAAACCGTATGAGCCAGAAAACCTACTAAAAAAAATCCGTAATATTCTTGAACAGAAAAGACACGAACCATTATAATATATCAAGCAACATAAATATATATCTTTACCTTTCTGATATTAAAACACTTCATGTTTCTTAATATCAGTTAATTATTTTTTTACCAAATTATTAAGTACGCAGATTTATTTATTATTGATTGCAAATTATGAACTTTTCCACCAACGCAATCCACGCAGGGCAGAAACCTGACCCGACAACCGGTTCAGTAATGATGCCGGTACATTTAACTTCAACCTACGTGCAGGAAGAACTCGGCAAGAACAAGGGCTATGAGTATTCCCGCGTTTCCAATCCGACACGCGATGCGCTTGAAATGAACATCGCCGCGCTGGAAAACGGAAAGGACGGAATGGCATTCGGCTCCGGCATGGCGGCGATTGATGCAATTTTTCGATTGCTGAAACCCGGCGACCACATTCTTGTATCGCACAATGTGTATGGCGGAACGTATCGCATCGGAAAAATGGTGCTCGAAGAGTACGGTTTGCTGTTTGATTTTGTTGACACGACGAACCTTCCGCTCGTTCGGAAAGCAATCAAACCGAACACGAAAATGTTGTTCATCGAGACGCCAACGAATCCGACAATGGAAATCACCGACCTGAAAGCGATAGCGAAGTTGGCAAAGCAACACAAACTCATCTCCGTGTGCGATAACACATTTGCCACGCCATACCTCCAACGACCGCTCGACTGCGGATTCGATGTCGTCGTTCACAGTCTTACAAAATATCTGAACGGACATAGCGACATGCTCGGTGGAATGGTCATCACCAACAATAAGAAAATCACCGAGCGACTTCGTTTCTTCCAAAAAGCTGTTGGAGGTATTCTCAGTCCGTTCGATGCATGGCTTTGTCTGCGCGGGACAAAAACTCTTGCCGTCCGAATGGAACGACATGGCGAAAGTGCAATGAAAGTCGCCCAATGGTTATCAAAACAAAAGAAAATCAAACGAGTGTATTACCCGGGATTGCCGGAACATCCGCAACATCATCTGGCGAAGCGACAGATGAAAAACTTCGGTGGCATGATTTCGTTCGACCTCGGAAGTTTGGAAGCGGCAAAGAGATTTCTCAAGCGAGTCCGGTTGTGCGCGTTAGCAGAAAGTTTGGGCGGTGTGGAAACACTCATCTCTCATCCTGCGACAATGACTCACGCATCTATTCCGTATGAGCAACGACAGAAAATCGGAGTGACGGATGGCTTGGTGAGAATTTCCGTCGGGCTCGAGGATGTTGACGATATCATCGCGGATTTGAAGAGCGCTCTTTAAGTTCCAGATAAACTCCACCTGTGGCGAGCCATCTCTTCGAGACAGGTGGAGTCCATCTAATTTTATGTTTAATTTTGTCAGTTAGTCATTTTGCTATCAGACAAAATTTTCTTACATTTTTTCCGGCTTTTCCAATAACCAGCTCATCTCAAGCGAGATTAGCATTCCCAAAAAACCAGAGAGAACTCGAACATCTCTCACCATTTTACTACTTGACAACATGAAAATCAGTGACATTCTCGAAGAAAAGTTCGTGGTGGTCAATCTTTCGGGAACCACAAAAGACGAAATCATCAACGCGTTAGTCGAGGTTGCAAGTCAATCTCCAAAAATTTTAGACAAAGAAAAAGTTCGTTCAGCAATTTTTGAGCGTGAAAAAATTATGTCCACCGGCGTAGGAAACGGCTTTGCCATCCCTCACGGAAAAACGGATTCCGTTGCAGACGTTGTTGCAACATTCGGCATCACCGCTCAACCCATTGATTATCAATCGCTCGACGAAAAACCGGTACGACTCGTCTTTCTCCTTGTTGGAAAAGACAGCATGGTCGGACCACACATCAAACTTCTCAGCCGTATCTCACGGTTGATGAATAAAGAAGAATTCAGGAAGCGGCTTACTCTCTCGAAATCGTCAAGCGAAGTGCTTGAAGCGTTTCGCCAGGAAGAAGCAACTTACTTTGAAATGTAATTTTCAAAACTCAACCACTTTCCACTTTTGGCACTAAAATCAATTAAAGGAACGAAGGACATCATTCCTTCGGAATCCTCCCGTTGGCAGTCGGTCGAACGCCGCCTGCGGGACATCATGCACAGTTTCAATTACCGCGAAATCCGAACACCCGTGTTTGAAGAGACCGCGCTTTTTACGCGCGGCATCGGCGAACTAACGGATATTGTCGGCAAGGAAATGTACACGTTCACCGACCGTGGTGGAACGAGTATGACGCTACGTCCGGAGATGACGGCTTCCGTCGTCCGTTCGTACATCCAACACAATCTCGGAGAACTGCAACCACTCTCGAAACTCTATTACATTGCACCGATGTTCCGGCAGGAACGTCCGCAAGCAGGACGACTCCGGCAGTTTCATCAGTTCGGAGCGGAAGCAATTGGCGGAACAAATGCAGAGGTGGATGCTGAAGTCATTGCGCTCGCCGTTTCAATTTATGAACAACTCGGAGTGAAAAATACTTCGGTGAGAATTAACTCGGTCGGCTGTCAGATTTGTCGCCCGAATTATAAAACAACATTGCAGGAATTTCTCAAAGAAGTGTATGCTCAACTCTCCCAACTGAGTCAACAGCGGTTTGAACAAAACCCGCTTCGCATTCTTGATTCGAAAGATGAAAACGATAAAGCATTGACACAGAATGCGCCGTTGATGAAAGATTTTCTCTGCGATAGTTGCGGCGCACACTTTGAACAGTTACAGCGAGCGCTCCGTTCGCTCAATACAAATTATGAAGTTGACGGCAGAATCGTTCGCGGGCTTGATTATTACACTAAGACTGCGTTTGAAATTCTCAGCACCGATTTGGGTTCGCAGGATGCGCTTGCAGGCGGCGGCAGATACGATTTGCTCGTCAAACAACTTGGCGGAAAAGAAACTCCGGCAGTTGGCTTTGCCGCAGGAGTTGAACGATTGCTTATCACGATGGAAAAGCAAAACTTGTTCACCGAAGAGCCGCTACATCCGGGCGTCTATTTTGTTTCTGCAGATTCCTCATCAAAAGAGTGGATTTTTCAACAAGTGCATGCATTGCGCCAGCAAGGAATCTGTTGCGAGATGGATTTTCTCGGGCGAAGTTTGAAGGCGCAAATGCGTGAAGCAGACCGTCAACATGCTGCATTTGTTATTGTTGTCGGTGAGCAGGAGATGAACGATGCTGCTGTTCAAATCAAACAAATGAAAACGGGCGAACAGCAACGTGTCGCCATGAACGAATTGCAAACGATTCTTTCGCAATTGGTGAATCGAACATGAAAACGAAGAAACCTCGCGTAAAGAAAGAACCTATCGAGTACCGTCTGCTCTTAACTCATGCGTATGATGAAATCCTCAAAAAGAAATTACTCCTGGTTGGATTGAAAACGGTGAAAGAGTTCACCCGGTTTCAATATGAAATTTCTGTTGAAGATGTTCGTGACGGTGCAACCGTTACACTGAACATTCTCGGCTTGCGCGCTCCAAAAGGAATGTTGCCGAGAACCGGTACAGCACATTTCAAACAACTGTATGAAAAGCCAACCACTATCAAAACAATCGTCGTCCGAAAGATGGAAAAGAAAGAAAACTCATTCACCGTGCGTATAACAAAGGTAAACGTTCTTGTGAAAGAAGCGCCGCAAAAACCATTTGTGGAAATCGTTACGAACGAGCAAGAGTGGTAATTCAAAATCTGTTATTCAAACCATAAGTAAAAAGTGTATCCTCGACTCATTACCATCGGACCAATCACCATCTATAGTTTCGGCTTGATGATGGGAATCGGTTTTTTTGTTGCAAGTTATATCCTGCACAAAGAGACCGTCCGCAAATACATGGTTCATGATTTCAGCGCCGAATTGACACAGTTTCTCCGCTCAATGTATGTCGTTCTTGTCTTCGTGCTTTCTGTTGCATATTTGATTGAATCCGGAATTGATGGATTTGTCTCTTCGCTGGAAACACAGAGCATTAGAACGTTGGCAATTCTTGTGGCTATAGGATTTTTCGGCTTCGCGCTTTTTCAGAAGAAATCTTCAAAGTGGTTTACCGCTGATACTTCGGCATTCATTGTTGTAATCTCAATTCTCGCGGGCGTTACCGGTTCAAAATTGCTGTATGTGCTTGAGAATATTGAGCAACTCGGACGTACACCGTTCGATACAATATTTTCTCCCGGCGGTTTAACGTGGTACGGCGGATTCTTCCTCGTCACTGCTATTCTCTATTATTTCACAAAGAAACAGGACATACCGTTTCTCCGCGTGTGTGATGCCGCCGCGCCCGCGTTAATGATTGGATACGGCATAGCACGCATCGGTTGTCATCTTGCAGGCGATGGCGATTACGGAGTCCCGACGGAACTGCCGTGGGGAACGAACTACGAAAACGGTACATATCCGCCTTCGGTCGCCTTTAGAAATTTTCCTGAAATAGTTTCACGGTACGGAGTAAACGGTGTTGTCCCGGATAATATTCCCGTGCATCCCGCGCCTGTGTATGAATTTCTTGCCGGCGTTCTCCTTTTTCTTGTCTTGTGGAAATTCCGCACAGCATTCAAACAGAACGGACAGTTATTTATGCTGTATCTGATGCTTGCTGGAAGCGCACGGCTCGCCGTTGAATTTATTCGAATCAATCCGAGATTGCTCTTCGGCCTGACAGAAGCACAATTGTTTTCGGTTCTTCTTGTTATAGTCGGTGTCGTCGGATTCTTTTTACTACAAAAGAACAATTCAATAAAATCACAACCGGCAAAAGCATGACCGTTGTTGAAATTCTCTCGAAGCCTGATTGCCACCTTTGCGACGTGGCAAAAGCAGTTGTCATCAATGTTCAGACAAAATATCCGTTTGAACTACGGGAAATTTCCATACGCGAAGGGGATGAGTATTTTGAAACATATAAGGAACGGATACCCGTCATCTTCATCAACAAAGAATTTGCTTTCCAATACAAAGTCAGTGAACAACAACTCCTGACAAAATTATTGGAGAAAGAACAGGTACATCATCCATGAAACGAATGTACCCGGTTGCAAAACTTCTTGAAGCAATGGGCATCGCGTCTGTCATGCTCGGATTGGTGCAGGGAATTTACGGCGATATGTGGGGGGAATTATATCTCCTCATCGGTGGAGTTGTTGTGTTTTATGCAGGAAGAATAATTGAAAAACGTTCTACCAAATAACAAGTTTTTATAGCAAACATTTATCAACAGAGTTTATAATGAAAGTAACTGAAGTTAAAACAATAATTGAAGACAACGAAGAAACGTTCCCGGACGATGAACTTGAACAGGAAGGAACGTTTGAAGCACAGGATGAAGTCGCCGACCTCGATGATTCATACGATGAAGAAGATGATGAATTTGATGAAGATGAATTAGACATTCAACCACTGACTTCCGAACGCGTTGACTCCCGGCGCGACAACAGACCTCGCGCAGTCTTAAACAGAAAACCGAACGTCAACATGATTGCGGGTCGCCAGCCGGTGATGGAAGCATTGCGCGCAGGAACGCTCATCGAGAAGATTGTCATACTGTTCGGTGTGAAGGGAATGGTCATCGAAAAAATTAAGAAGATGGCAAAGCAAAACCGCGTTCCGGTTGTGGAAGTTGGTAAGCATAAATTTCGTGAACTCGTCAGCGATACTACAACACAGGGCGTTGTCGCAATAGTCGGGACAAAACGATACGCTGATGTTTCAGACATTTTGAAAATCGCTAAGAAGCGGAACGAAATTCCATTCATAGTTATCCTCGATGAAATCCAGGACCCGCAAAACCTTGGCGCGATTATCCGAACTGCTGAATGTGCAGGCGCACACGGCATCATCATTCCCAAGCATCATGCCGCTTCTGTCAATCAAACGGTCGTCAAAGCATCCGCCGGCGCTGCGGAACATATGCTCATTGCGAAAGTAACCAACATCGCACAGACCATGGACGAAATGAAGAAACAGGGCATTTGGATTGTCGGTACCGATTCCGGGGTTTCCAAACTCTACACGCAAATTGATTTTACAATGCCCATCGCTCTTGTGATTGGAAGTGAAGGCTCCGGTATGAGAAAACTGACAAAAGACAAATGCGATTTCGTAGTAAAAATACCTCTGTATGGCAAAGTCCAATCGCTCAATGCTTCCGTTGCAAGCGCACTTGTGATGTATGAAATAATTCGTAACCGGAAACTATCGGACGGACAGAACATGAAGCAATCCCAACCAGAACCGACAGAAGCCTACACCAGCGAATCACTGCCGGTTAGTTAACTCAGGTAGTTGCATTGCATAGTTATCTTTTGTATTTTTTCACCGAACCAAATTAAGGAACAACATGACACGATATTTATTTACTTTTAGTTTAATACTGCTCGCTGCCTTCTCCAGACTTGTGCCTCATCCTGTAAATTTCGCACCCATTGCGGCATTGGCATTGTTTGGCGGAGTTTACCTTGATAAGAAACATACATTCCTCGTTCCCCTTGTTGCGTTATTTCTCAGTGATTATTTCCTTGGCTTCTACAGTGGTATGATTTGGGTGTATGGAAGTTTTGCCGCAATAGGCGTGATTGGATTATGGGTTCGGAATCACCGGGGAATTGCTACGACAATCGGTGCGACGCTTCTCGGCTCTCTTCTTTTTTTCATCGTAACAAATTTCGGTGTCTGGATTTCCTCGCACGGAATGTATCCGCGAACGTTTGCAGGTTTGATAGAATGTTATGTTGCCGCTATTCCGTTCTTTCGGAATTCCGTACTCGGAGATTTTGCATACGTCACGGCAATGTTCGGGGTTTATGAGTTAGCCAAGAAGTTCTTTCCCTCACTCTCACTTCAACAGCAATAAGTTGTTCTTCTCAGGAAAATGAAAAAGCCGATTCGTAAGAGTCGGCTTTTTTATTATTCTATTTCGGTAAGGAAGATTAACTTTCCATCATTGCTCGGTACTTTTTCAATTTTCCTTCAACTACCGCCGCAAGTAAATCAATATCTATCGGCTTCGTCAGGTAATCATCCACGCCGAGTTGAACTCCGGTGCGGATAAACAATCCTTCATCAAGCGCGCTCATAAAGATAAAGGGGATCTTTCGCAGATGTGCGTGTTGCTGCACTCGTTTGAAAAATGTGAAGCCGTCAATTTTCTCACCTTGAAAACGAATGTCAGAGAGAATCAGGTCAACCGTGTTCGATTCGATAAAGGTCGTTGCTTCCGCTAATGTTGACATCGGAATAATATTGTACCCAATCTCTTGCAATCTGTCGCTGATAATATTCAGCAAGGTTTCGTCATCATCAACCAAGAGAATTGTTCCTTTGGCTGAAGCACGGTGAAATACTTGCAGGATAAGAGGTTCCAGATTCTGAGATTCCTCGGTTGTAATATCGAACCGTTTCTTCAAATCGTCCAACGCTTTTACATCCTGTGCTTTGAGTTTCCCGCTTCTCAATCCTTGTTCAACTGATTCTACATACAAACGTAGCCGTACATCCGACTCGATTTCTGCATGGTCATCAAAACCAAGTCCCAAAACTTCCTGTAACTCCATCAGCCGCTGAGCCTTTTCCAATGTCAACGGTCCTTCCTTCCATGCATCCCATACTTTATCATGGTAGAGTTTTATTTTTTCGTCCCGGGTTTTCGGTGATTGAAAACCGAGTAACTCCATCCGGTGTTCATATGATTGAGCAATTTCAAACTGAGCCTGCTCCATGCGTTCGGCAAGTTCGCTTTCTTGTTCCATCTTTAACTGGGAACGAAGTTTTTCTAACTTTACCTGTTCCTGTTCTAACAACAGTTTTTTCTCTTTATCGAACTGCTTTCGTTCCTGCTCAACCAACTGCTGAGATTTTTCTTCAAACTTTCGCTTTTCCTCTTCTGATTGCGCCTCTAACTTCTGTTGATAATCCCGCTCCAGGGTTTTCTGTATTTCAATCCGTTTATCGTCGAACTTCTTTTGTTCTTTCTCCCGCATTTCTTTTAGCCGCTGTTCAAGAAGCCGCTCGCTTTCCTTTACTGCCTGCTGATGCTTCTCTTTGAAGTTCTGTTCGACTTCCTTTTGCATTGCACGGAACTTTCCCTCAATTTCAATTCGTTCCTGAGCAACCTGTGCTTCCATATCTTTTTTGAATTGATTTTTCAGGTTATCCTCAAGCGATAAACGCATTTGCTCCTGCTGAGATTTCGAAGACTTCCTTACGTTTTCAATTTCTGTTGTTAATCTCCGGGAGAAATCAGCATCGAGTTGCTTCTTCATCGCTTCAATCGTTTGCTTTTCTTTCTGCTCAAGCGACTTCCGCTCCTCCTCCATCAGTGCTTCAAGTTCTTTCAAGTTTAACTGATATTGAGTTTCGACCTGCGTTTTGATTTCACGTTCCGCTTGTTTTTTCTCAGCCTCAAATTGTTCCCGGTACTTCGTCTGCGCTTTTTGCACTTCCTCCTGCAACTTCAATTGAAATTGTTGCTCTAATTTACTCTGAAATGTCGCCTTTTCCTTCTGTATCTGGTCAAGAAGTTGAGTCCGCTCTTCCGCATGTTTTTCTTCTTCGCGTGCAAGTTCTTCCAACAACCCTTGTTCTGCTTTTTGAATTTCTTTTGTAAAACGTTCCCGGTATTCCTCTTCGATTTTCTTCTCTATCTCTACCTTCAGCGCCTCAATGTTTATTGTCTTCGGCTGTTCCGGAACGACAGGTTTTGCAACAGAAGGAGTAGCCTGTGCGGAAGAAATCGCAGATTGCACTGGCGTTGCGACATCTCCTTTTTTCTGTTTCTCCAAATCATTGATACGTTCTAAAAAGGCAAACGCGTATGCGTTGTTCGGGTCAAGTTCCCGAATTTTTCTTAATTCTTCCTTTGCATCAGCAAGTTTCCCTTCCTTAATATATTTATCTGCATTGCGTAGATGTGTTCCAACGATTTGCCTTTTATCATCGGCCGCGGCAGATAACGGCTTGCCGACGACAGGCTTCATTTCAGGTTTCTGTCCTAATGCCATACGATTTCTTAATTGACTTGTTAGCTAAAATAATAATAGATACTGTGAGTCGTAATCCGGCAAACACTCATGTCGGATTGTTCCTCTTTCTGATTTAATATACAAAAAAAAGATGCTTTCCAAATACAATCTCCCCATCGGAACATGGTACCGGAAAACACCTTTTAATTTTTTCAATTCTCGGATGAATTCACATCACACAGATACTCTATCTTTCGCACGTTGATAAAAGCAAGCCTTTATTCATAACGCCTAAACAGATTTCAATCGGTTAGGAGTCAGCAAAGAAAATTCTCGCACAAAAATACTTCTTGATAAATTGTACTACTTGAGAATACCAATTGACTGTTTTCAACTAAACAAAAAGCCACTCTGTCTTTATTAACAGAGTGGCTTTGAATTGTGTATTACTCTAAATGTTATTGTATTACCAACCCAAACCGATCCCCACTGTCGCAACTGGCTGTGAGGCGAGCGAGTAGTCAGCATGAAGTTTGAAAATAAATAAATTGACATTGAGACCTGCTGTGAATCGGAAATTGTTTTTCCCTTCCAAATCAAATGAAATATTGGTAGGTGAAGCAGGTGCAGGAGGATTATAAGTATAAGAGACCGTCATTGAAGAAGATTCATAGGCTAAGCCTGCATACAAATCAATAATCGAAAAACTCTTTGACGCCTGCGCTCCGAACATAAATGAAGAAGCATCCAGTACAGAACCAACTTTGAATGATTGGTATCCAAAAGCGGCGGCAAGATCTACCGGTAATTCTGCAGGAAGATGTTTGCTGATACTATGCTGAACTCCAAATCCGAAAAATGAAACATCGCCGACATCCTCTATTGTAACTGTCGGTAAAAATCGAATCATTACTCTCGTGCCATAATAATTTCCAATAGTAAGTTGCGGTGTTAGAAACCCACCATAACTCAATCCTGTACCCTTTAAACCAGAACCGCTATCAGGTCCAAAAAACGTAGGCTCGTTTTTTCCACTTACTGAATTAAAATAATATTTAGATTCGTCTGGAACCGGTGCTATCATAAATTTCGCACCAACAAAAAGTGATAATCCATCATCAACGTTAGCAGTTTGATACCACCCGGAATTCATCCCGGCGCCAAAAGCATCCTCAAAAGGTCCTAACCAACCTTTCACAGCAGCATCTCCGTAAGATTTGATCTTCGATGCAATATCACTGGTGTCTTGAGCTACAGTTACTGAAGCCGAAATCAGCATAAGAAATATTACAAGTATTGTAAATGTTTTATTCATTGTTAATCCTTATAGAAAATGAAAATAGTAAGTTGGAAAAATATACGTCTTTTTCTTCTTGTTTGTTAATTTAACTAAAAAATCGAGTCGAATCAATCACCCAAACGCGGTATTTTTTAGTTGCGACAATGTTTCAGCAGGATTATTAGTAAAAAGACATTCGGTTTCATACCGAAGCGCCTTTTGCAAATCCTTTTCTGTAGTAATTGTGTAGGTTCCTGTAATCAATCCCTTTTGCCGAAAACGAGCGTACATTTTTTTCCTAGCAAGGTACTTGCTGCAAAAAATAAATTGTGGAGAAAATCTTTTCGATGAGACATTCAATAAATTTCCTGCAAGGGAGAGCGTTTGGCATAAATATCCTGAAGATATCTTGTTATTTAACTGATGTGCATACCGAACTAATGAATGTTGAAAAGATGAAAGCAGGCAATAGTGCTCTGCTTTGGAATGTTCAATGAGTTGAACTGTTTTTTCAACGAGAGTTTCTCCATCCCTTGTTGTTCCTCGATGCTTTAGTTCGATATTGATTCCAACACGACCGCGAACGAGCCAAAGTACTTCTTCCAGTGTCGGAATAGTTTCTCCGGCAAACCTTGCACTGAACCAACTTCCTGCTGACAACTGTTTGAGTTCGTGCAAGCCGTAGTGTTTGACAACTCCGCTACGGTTCGTTGTTCGGTTGAGTCTGAAATCATGAATAACAACGACACTATTATCTTTACTGAGTTGAACATCTAATTCTATCGCATCAGTACCTGCATCTATCGCGAGGGAGAACGCCGCAAGTGTATTTTCCGGTGCAATGGCAGATGCGCCCCGATGTGCGATAATCACCGGGCGATTCCGGCACTCGAGCCAGTTGAACATATCAGGGCTTTAACAAGGTCACAATCGCATCTGTTACTTCATCAATCGAACCGGTTGCTTTGACACTTTTCAACACGCCTGCTCGTTGGTAATATTCTTTGACGGGAGAAGTTGAACGAACATAGACATCCAACCGTTTACGTATCGTTTCGGGTTTATCATCTTCACGCAATATTAGTTCTTCGCCGCATTTCGGACAAGGAGAATCATCCTTGATAGAATCAAGTAATAGATTATAAATCGTTCCGCAACCTTTACACGACAGTCTTGAACTCAACCGCTTGACAACTTCTTCATGGTCAATGTCCATGATTATCACGGCATCAAATGATAATCCCAATTCTTTCATTAAGTTAGAAAGTGCTTCAGCCTGCGGAACGGTTCGCGGAAAACCATCCAAAATAAATCCTTTTGAACATTTTGGAGATTGCAGAACCACCCTGATAATTCCTATCATAATGTCGTCTGAAACAAGCTGACCGGCATCCATGATTTCTCTGGCTTTTCTTCCAATCTCAGTTCCTGAAGTAACTGCTTCACGAAGCATATCACCGGTAGAGATATGCGGAATATGCAATCTGGCTGCTAAAATTTTTGCTTGTGTTCCTTTCCCGACTCCGGGAGGTCCAAATAATATAATTCTCATCTATGTTCCTTATTTCAAAAAAGAATAGTAAAATCCAGAATAATTTTCAAGCCACCTTCAGTTGGTGTGCCTGAACTAATGATGCATGGTTTATTTTTTGTTCGTGCCATACAGCTAATTGTCCGCACGCTGCATCAATATCTTCCCCTGCGCTACTTCGAACAAACACGGTAACATTTTGCTTTCTTAATAATTCGACAAAATCGTCAATTCTTTTTTTTGATGACGGGCGAAGCGTCGAGTGTAGTTCATGCTGTGCGACCGATGGAATTGAATGAAACGGTATGATATTCATCTTCGATGGGATTCGTTTAGAAAGTTTTATAAGTTTGACAGCATCCTCATCTCGGTCATTAATTCCCTTGAATAAAATATATTCGAACGTTACCCGAATTTTTGTTTTCTGGTAATAATATTCTACTGCCCGTAGTGTTTCACCAAGAGAATATTTCTTATTAATCGGCATGATGGCAGTTCGAACTGCATCATCGAGTGAATGAAGCGAGACAGCAAGTTTCACCTTTCTTTTTTCATCAGCCATTTGCTTTATTCCCGGAACCCATCCTGCCGTCGAAATTGTAACTCTCCGAGCCGCTATTCCCATCCCTGTTGTAATTATCTCCGTCGACTTCATTACATTGTCATAATTGAGCATAGGTTCACCCATTCCCATGTACACAACATTGGTAATCTGTTTTCCTGAATGTGTCTTCACCTGAAATATTTGGTCGACAATTTCTCCCGCTGTAACATTTCGAAGAAAACCCATTGAAGCCGTTGCACAAAATTTACAATCTAACGGACAACCCGCTTGCGTGGAAATACACAGCGTAAGTCGCTGTTGTTCTTCTTCCTCTTTTGCCTCAGAATTTTGAAATGCAATTTTCGGAGGTATCAGCACGCTCTCGATTCGTTTGCCATCAAATAATTCAAACAAATATTTCGTTGTCTTATCCGCAGATGATACCTGAATATCAGCCAGTCGAATTCTCTTCAGTTCGGCATGTGAAAATAAACTTTCTCGTACTTGCTTCGAAAGCGATGTCATTTCATCAAATGAATTTGCTTCTTTCACGTATAACCAATCAAACAATTGTTTACCGCGATATTTCTTCTCGCCGAGAGAAAGCGCAAACGCCTCCAGTTCGTTGAGTGTGAATCCTATAAGATTATTTTTTTTCATTTGATAAAAATAGTGGCATGAATGTAAGAAAAGCCTTCTCGGTGTGCAAACAAAAAAAAGCGCAGGTTGTTCCCAACCTGCGCTTTTGATAAGCACGTGGCGTTACTTCATCAACATCATCTTCTTGATATTGTTGAACGTATTCCGGTTTCCTTTTTCATCGGTCGTTGTCGCTTCTAACTTGTAGAAGT
>JACREZ010000043.1 GCA_016212665.1 Ignavibacteriota bacterium | reverse complement strand
GGAAAAGAAGTATTTATCATTGGATTTGATTCACAGGGACGTAAAACAATTGTTCTCCATGGAAAATGAAAGGAAAGACAATGTGAAATGATCCCATAAAACGACCACAGACGGTGTTGCAGCACCGCCTGTGGCATTGTTCGGCAGTAATTAGGTTTGGTCTTACACGTAAAATACGTGTGCCTTTTTTATTGCCATCTGCAATCTAATTAACTAAAAATGCATCTCGTTCCCACGCTCCCTATCATTTATCAGCGTGGGAATGTAAGCCCGAATGCTCCGCGTCCTTCATAAAACTATTTCCCAATTCATCCTGTCCACGATTATCAATCAGTTCCAACTTTTCTCGAATATTGAGTTAGTACCGATGAAAACGAACTCAAATCGCCCCTCCATCAAAAACAATCCATTTTCGCCTGTTTCCCGTCCGTAATTGAATTCCGGACGTCCGTAACTCCGCCACGGACACCCGTAGCCGCGCCACGGACTCCCGTACTTGTGCCACGCACTCCCGTAGCCATGCCACGGATTCCCGTACTTGTGCCACGGACACCCGTAGCCATGCCACGGACTCCCGTACCTGTGCCACGGACTCCCGTAGCCATGCCACGGACACCCGTACTTGTGCCACGGACACCCGTACCTGTGCCACGGACACCCGTAGCCGCGCCACGGATTCCCGTAGCCACGCCACGGACTCCCTGCTTCCTATGACGGATGTACTACGTTTTGCAACATCATTGGAAGCATCATCAGGGAACGATAATTCTGCTTGGCTAATCTTTTATCGTAAAATCCACAGTCCGAAATCCGCAATCCGAAATCTCTCAACATCCTTCCTTCTTTTTCTTTTTTGGTGAACCGGTGGGAGAAGGGACGCCGGATGGCATTTGAATTTTCGGAACAGCAAGTTGCTTTGTCTGAGAAACGGAGGACGTGCCGCTCATTGGTGTGCCGCCGAAATAGTTGCTGACGAATTTTCTTTTTTCAAATGCCAACGTTTCTTCCGACGAAGCGCTATCGCTAATGGAAGGGAAGAGGATTTTGTCTTTCCATTCGGCGAGTCCGTCGCGTAAAATATATACATGCTTGAACTGTTGTGCCTTCAAAAGAAACCATGCCTGCGCCGCGTGGATTCCTCCTTCAGAATAGAGAAGTAATTTTTCATTCCGCATCAGTTCGGCATCGAATAGGGAACCGACAGGAATATTTTCTGCCGATGGAATATGATACTCTGCAAACTCTTTCTCGCTCCGAACATCAATGAGGCGAGAATCCGCTTTTCCCTGAATGAGCCAATCGGCAAGTTCCTCAACGGAAATGTGGTCGGTTTCTTTTTCGACGAGGAGACCAAGTTCTTTCACATTCATGGTTGCGGTGTTTCCTTTGTAAGGATTACCGGCAACAAGTGCGAGGATGCCGAGAAGTCCGGCAACAAGAGCAAGAGATTGATGGAGTGAAAGTTTCAACGTTTTCATTTTCGAACTTCTCCTGATTTTGCCGAGAACTTTTTCTCAACCCATTCGGCACCGACAAATCCTCCAAGCGCCATCAATATCACAAGAAAAACAACAAGTCCGTAGGAGACACCAAAGAGTTGTGGGAGAGTTACTTTTCCCATCGCTGATGACGAATAGAAATCTTTCAGGAGAGGAAATGCTTCACCGAAAACAAATATTCCGGCAATGATTCCAAGCAGATAAATCATTCCGTCGTACTTTCCTGTTGATGCCGCCACGCACGATGTTCCCGGGCAGTAACCGCCGATGACAAACCCGACTCCGAGAATCAGCCCGCCGACAATTTGCGGAACGAGAAACGTGTTGCTTACATAGACGAGGGATAAATCAACAATACCAAGAACGGAAAGCCAGAACAATCCGACCATCGCCGTGACGATTGCGGTGAACATTACTTTAAACACGGTGAGGTCGGTAAGATAAAATTGTGCTGCGAGTTTCCTTCCGCTTCCGAATCCGGCGCGTTCGAGGAAGAACCCGAACCCGATACCGATGATGAACGCGACGATGAGACTTGTCTCCTCACCGAAGTAATCGAATTTGAAAAATGGTGCGTTCATTGCCATTGTCTCCTGAAAAAATATGCAACCATGTAACCGCCCGCAAAGACAGAGAGCATGAATGCCCAACTTCCGAGACTGAGCAGAGCGCCGCCCGTCAATGCTTGTCCGCTTGTACAACCGCGGGCGAGTTTCGCACCAAAGCCCATGATTCCGCCGCCGAGGAAAGCGAAGAGAAATCGTTTGCCTGTGGAGATGCGTTCTCCTTTTTCCACCGTTCCCTTTACCCGGTGCGCAAGGATGCCGGAGAAAAATCCTCCGACGATTACGCCAAGCACTTCAAACACAAGCCAGTCTTTGAGCGGGCTGTGTGTGCCATCGCCGAGATATTCCGAGAAGAATCCATTCGAGCGCGCATGTTCCTGTGCGACAGCGTTGACGCCGACAGAGACCAACGACGTGAACGCGCCCGATGCGCCAAGTCCGCGTCCCATAATCACGAACGAAGCAAGGAGAACAAGTCCGAGTCCGATTCCGGCAACGTATGGATTCCAGTACGGCGCGGCAGATTTTACAGTATTCTCGATTGTCTCTTCAGAGACATCATCAAGAGGTTCATTGAATGTTAGAGTTTTCATATTGTTCTTTTTCAAATTATTTATGACCTGTAGAGTCCGATTCGTAATCGGACAAAAGCATTATTAAAAATTCATCCGTTCAGTTCGTCCGTTCGCTGAACGGACTCTACTATTGTCCTGTAATCGTCCAATGACTGAACTGCCCGGCAGAGACAATCACGAATCGCAAAATCAATCCACCTGCAACCACCATGATTGGCGCGACGGGTGTGTGTTGAACTTTATGGTTCACCGCAAGAAGTTGAATGATGAGAGGAACGACAATTCCCAGCCCGATGACGAACACCCAAAACACCGCCGCATACGGTCCGTTCAAAATCAAATATGCAGCGCGTTGGTGTGCTTGTGTTGAACTGAGCAAGCCAATGATGAATTGTGAGAAGACGAACAGTTCGAAAATTAAAAATCCGTTGTCTGCTTTTGCAAGAAGTTCCCGTTCATACTTGTCGTCGGTAATCATGTGAACGAACGCCGCGGCAGATGAGAGTCCGCTGGTGAGAAAGAGAACCCAGAGAATTGAACTGTTCCAGAGCGGACGAGCGCCAAGAGAACTAAGTAGAACTCCGGTGTACATTCCGAGAATCGCTCCGACAATCATGCTCAACACGCCGACGTTTTTCACTGCAGTCGGATGTTGATTGATGAAGGTGGAAATTGTATCAAATATTTTTATTCGATTTTGAAACGCGGGAGGAATTCTTGTGAGTGTTGTGGCGAGCAATGTTGGATACACGAGGAGCAAAATCCATGAACCCCACGACATCGGCGAACTGATTTTGAACGCGGTGTATAATCGCCAGACATACAGTTTATGTTCGAGGTCAAGGAATAGAGCAAACATTCCTGCACTGAGAAGGAGAAGGCTGATGTGTGGAAGATAGAAGCAGGAAAAATAACTGTGTTTCGATTTTCCTTTGAAGATGAAGTAGCCGGAGATAATCATAATGCCGGCGACCAGTCCGCCAAGAAAAAGATAGACCGGGATTTCCCAGCCCCAAATATGGAGCGACGGGTCAATCAGTGGGTTCGTTCGTGTTGTTGATAGTTCGTTCATTGTTTCTCTTCTCTCTCTGTCATTCTGAGCGGAGCGAAGAATCTCGTTCGTGACAGATGGAGATTCTTCATCCCGCTGAAGCGGGATTCAGAATGACAACATGGTTACATCAAATAAAAAATGTTCGGTTCTGTTCCCGCTTCCGGCATCAACGAGTGATGTTTACGCGAGTTCAGTAACTTACTTACCTGACTGTTCGCATCGTTCAAATCTCCGAATGTCATGCAATGCGTCGGGCAGACAGAGACACATGCAGGGTCGAGTCCTTTTTCAACGCGGTGGATGCAGAAGGTACATTTATCCGCGTATCCGTCGGGATGAATGAACCGCGCATCGTACGGACACGAAGCGATGCACGCCTTGCAACCGATGCACTCATTGTTTGTTACCAGCACCACGCCGCCAAGTTCGTGAATGTGGCTCGCGCCGGTCGGACAGCAACTCACGCACGGCGCAGTCGTGCAATGGTTGCATCGTTCCGAGCGAATCTCCATAGTCAGGTCGGGAAATTTTCCGTTCACATCCTGCACAATCCAATCGCGGTTGTATCCTTCGGGAACATTATTTTCTGTTTTACATGCGACCACGCAATCCTTACAGCCGACACATTTCGTTGTATCAATCACCATTCCGTATCGTGACATGTTATGCACCCTCCGTTTCGATGGTCACGAAGTTCACGTTCATTCCGGTGCCGCCCATGAGCGGGTCGGTTGTGTAGCGAGTCAGCAACTGCGCATCGCTTGCGCCTTTGCCGAACGCATACGTCAATCCTTTCGCGTTATGTCCGAAGCCATGCACCATATAGACGCAATCGGGACGAATGCGCTCCGTCGCTTTGAGTTTAATTCGGTTGCTCACCACGCCATCCTGATTTTTCAATCGGACATACTCACCGCTCTTCAAGCCATACCGAGCCGCGATGTCTGCATTTACCCAGACTTCATTTTCATTCATCATGTCCATGAGAAGATGATTCGATTGTGTTCTGCTGAATGAGTGAACAGGCGCCCGCCCGAACAACAAACGGAACGAGCCGGGTGCGCCTGCTGAAGGTCGTTTGTATTTCGGAACCGGGTCGAATCCGGCTTCAGCAAGTTGCATGGAATAGAACTCAATCTTTCCGCTTGGTGTCGGGAACTCTGCCGGAACTCCTTCATCAAAATAAATCGGTTGCTTTGCCCCGCGGATGATTCCGTTCTTCTTCAACTCGGCGTAACTCAATCCCGCCGCGCTCAGGCGATGTTCAAAATATTCTTCGATTGTTTTCCAAGGGTAATACTGTCCGAGTCCGAGTTTCTCTGCAAGCTTCTTCGCCATCCACCAATTTGGTTTTTGTTCATGCGGCGATTCAACAACCGGTTGGCGCAACCCGACGAACGGTTCGCGAAACCACTCAACATTCAAATCATCGTGGCGTTCGAGATAGACCGACTCAGGCAGAACAACATCAGCCCATCCGGCAATCTCACTTGGAATAACATCAATCACTACAAGCAGGTCGAGATTCTGAATTGCCTTGATTGTTTCCGCTTCATTCGGTAATGCGTGCAAAAGATTTGTCGCGTACACAAACCAACCTTTTACAGGATACGGCTGACCGGAAATTGTCGCGTCGCGAATTCCTGTGGTGATTGTTTCGTGGGCGAACGGATACTTGTGTTCGGGGTTGTCCACTTTTCCTTTTTCAGACTTGGGATACGCGGGGTAAGGATACGGCGGAACATCCATACTAACAGGAGTGTAAAATCCGCCTTTACGTCCCCAACTTCCGAGCAACGCGTTCAGCAATGCGATTGCACGGCTTCGTTGCGCGTCATCGCCGTACCAAGTAACGTGGCGACCGGGATGCACAAGCGTTGCCGGTTTGTAGCGCGCCATTTCACGCGCCGTTTGCCTGATAAGTTCCGGTTCGATTCCTGTTTCGGGATACGCCCATTCCGGCGTGTACTCCTGAATGAGCGCGGAGAATTGTTCAAACCCGAATCCGTACTTCTCAACATACACTTTATCATAGAGACCTTCATTCACGATGACGTTGAGCCACGCGAGAAGAAGCGCGAGGTCGGTGCCGGGTTTGATGGGGAGATAATATTTCGCTTTGCTTGCCGCGACGGAGAACCGCGGGTCAACGACGATGATGCTTGCGTTCTTCTCGACCGCCTCGGCAAATTCCTGCACTTGCGTGTTGTGCATGTTCTCGCCGAGATGGCTTCCGATGAGAACGAGACATTGTGCATTTTTGATGTCTGTCCGTTCCGGTGAACTGACATCTTCACCGAACGTCAAACGGAAGCCGACATCGCGTGGTCCCCGGCATTGTGCAAACGATGGCGCAGAAATATTCGGTGTGCCGAACGCTTTGAGTGTGTGCTTGAAGAAATTTCCTCCGATGCCATGACTGAACAGCGCAACCGATTCCGGTCCGTAGTTCGATTTTATTTTCTGCATCTTGTCGGCAATGTAGGTGAACGCTTCGTCCCACGTCACTTCCACCCATTGCTCTTCGCCCCGATTGTTCTTACGGAGGAGCGGCGAACGCAACCTGTCCGGGTCGTAATGTGCGCCAATGCCGCCCGTTCCTCTCGGACACAATCTCCCGTTGCTCAGCGGGTCGAGCGGATTTCCTTCAACTTTCCAGAGTTTTCCATCCTTCACATGAGCAATTGCGCCGCACTTCCAGAAACACATATCGCAGAATGTCGGAACGGTTTGCGTTTCGGTTGATTGTTGTTTTGAAAGAAGTGAAGTTCCTTTGAGAAGTGCGCCGCCCGCAAGCGCAGTCCCAAGTGTTGCGCCGCCAATCTTTAAAAATTTCCTTCGTGAGACAGTATTCATTCGATGACAATGAGAAATACAAATAACTGTATTTTTAATTGTCAGATTGTATGCCAAAATAAAGTTGGATTGATTGACAGATTTAAACTTTGCTGATGAGAAGAGAATTTTCAGATGTGAAGAAATGATTGGCAAAGTTGAGATTCGCCTTATACACGACTTAGGATTTAAGATTCAGGATTTAGGATTTAGGATTCAAGAAGTGATGGAGTTGCGGAGTTGAGATCCTTGCGAAGGTTTTCCTATCAAAGAAGTGTAGAGATGAGTTCACGGAAAAACTATTTCAATCGAGAAACCTTCGCAAGGTTGCGCTGTTCAACTCCTACGGAGTTGGAAAATGGTTGTTAATATATTCTACAAATATTTGACCCTCAACGAGTCATTGACCTAACGGGGTTGTTTTTCTTCGCAACATCAATTTTGAATTTTGAACCTATCTTGTCATGGAACTCGAAACTCAAAAACTCCAATCTTCAATCGAAAATCCTCAATCGTTAATCCATTCACTTCAACCAATTCAAAAACCCGGTAATAATAAGCGCGTTTGTGAAATCTATAAAGAACGCGCCGACCATCGGGACGATGAGAAAGGCGCGGGGAGCGGCTCCGTATTTTCCGACAAGTGTCTTCATGTTCGCAACGGCGTTGGCAGTTGTTCCGAGAACGAACCCAATAAAACCGCTCGCCATTACTGCCGATTCATAATCTTTTCCCATCACCCAGAATGAAAGTGTAAGTGAGAAGAGAACAACTACAATCACTTGCGCTAAGAGAATTGCCGCAAGCGGACCAGCGAGATGAAGCAATTCCCACAACTTCAAATCCATCAACGCAACAACGAGGAAAATGTTCAGGGCAATTGTGCCGATGAGTTCCATTGCTTGTTGGTCAATCTTCAGCCACTTGGTTCCGTCGTCAACATTGCGAAAGAGGGAAGCGACGAGCATGGCGCCGATATACGCTGGTAAAGTCCATCCGAGCGATTGAAAATAGTAACTCACGATGCTTCCCAATCCCATCGCCGCCGCAGCAATAATTATTGTCATGACGAGATTGGAATCCTCTTTTTCAATTTCGACCGAGATAGTCGGTGATTCGTCTGCAAGCTCGTGTTGTAGTTCTGATTTTGAAATTGATTTGTTTGCTCGAAGATTGTGTCGTTTAATCAACGAAGTTCCAACCGGTCCGCCGAGAATTCCGCCGCACACGATGCCGAATGTTGCCGCAGTGATTGCAAGCGTTCCTGCACCGGTGAGTCCTGCTTGTTCAAACAACGGAGCGAATGCGAGTCCTGTTGCAGGACCGCCAACAAGCGTTACCGAGCCAGCCATCACACCAAGTAACTGATGCACTCCGAACAACGATGATATTCCCATCCCGACAAAATTCTGTACAAAACAAAATACCGTTGACATGAGGAGAAAAATAAAAACCTGAATGCCTCCTTTTTTCAGAAGCGGGAGACTTGCGCTCATTCCGATTGTTGTGAAGAAGAGTACCATAAAGAGCGGTTGTGTCGCAGTTTCAAATTTCAAGTTGAGAAATCTATCATGAAGCACGAGATTGAGCGCGGCGAACAGTAATCCGCCAATGACTGCCGATGGGATATTCAATCGTTCGAGGATTGGGATGTTTCGTCTCAACACCATTCCAAGAAAATAGACTACACACGCAATGGCGAGTGTTTGAATGAGGTCGAGTTTGAGAGTAAAAATTTCGGTAGTCGGCATTGATTTCAATTGATTACGTTTTAAAAAAATCGCAGAGACGCAAAGAGCGCAGAGTTTATAGAATGCGGTAAGTATAGAGGAATTTTTTGGAATGAACAAAGTGTGAAATTTTCAATTGCCTATTGTTGAAAACATGCTTACCTTTGTCCCATGAGAATCAAAGCGCTTGTTCTTCTAAGTTTTTTTTTGGTGATTGCCGCGTCTGCTCAATTTGAAAATATTCATTTCGAGCATCTGACGGTTGAGGACGGATTGTCTCAAAATACCGTGCTGAATATTTTTCAAGACAGCGAGGGATTTCTGTGGTTTGGAACACAGGACGGATTAAATAGGTACGACGGATTTACGTTCACAACATTCAAAACACATCCCGCGGACTCGACTTCCATTTCCGATAATTTTGTTCGACGAATTTATGAAGACCGCTCAGGAAATTTGTGGTTCGGAACACTGACCGGATTGAATAAATACAAAAGAGCAACTCAATCCTTCACCCGATTTCTCCCCAATGCGACAAAAAAATCAAGCCTGTTATCAGGCGACATCATGGCGATTCATCAAGATAGAGAGGGATTGTTGTGGATTGGAACGAAGAACGGAGGATTGCACAAACTCGATATTCAAACAAATCTTGTCACTTCATTTAATATGGAATCGTTCAAGTCAACCGAATATTCTGTAATGGCAATGTATGAGGACGACAACGAGGTGTTGTGGCTGGGAACATCGAAAGGATTGTACATGCTTAACAAAGAGCGTACGGCGTTCATGAATCTTGGAATTCCAACAGAACAGCCGGGAGATAATATGGTGTACTCGATTGTGGAAGAACATTCCGGAACTGAGAGAATTCTCTGGCTAGGTACTACATCGGGCGGGCTTGTGAAATATGTCCCTTCATCAAAAGTGTTTACACGGTTTTCGAATCAGGGAGAAACACAGAATACGTTGAAGGGCAACAGAGTCTGGTCAATGTGCAAGGACAGGAATGGAATGTTGTGGCTTGGCACCGACCAAGGAGTAAATATTTTCGATACGAGGAAAGAGAAATTTACATTTGTCGGGCATACCCCCGATAAACCGGGAGCGTTGAGTGCGAATCAAATACTTTCCGTGTTTGAGGATAAGTCGGGAGTAATCTGGTTGGGAGCGTTGAACGGCGGAGTGAACAAATATAACAGAAGAAGCGAACGGTTCGGACATATTCTTCGCGACCCGATGAATCCGAAAAGTCTGAGTCATAATTCTGTCTGGTGTTTTCTTGAAGATGACAAGAAAAATCTTTGGGTGGGAACGGAAGGAGGAGTGAGTGTTTTTTCTGCTGATGGAGAGTTAGAGACAATCTACAAACATGATGAAAGAAATTCCCGGAGTTTAAGTTTTGATGTTGCGGTGACGATGTGTCAGGATAGGAAAGGAAATATCTGGGTTGGTACACGCGGCGGCGGTTTGAATCTGTTTGATGAACAGAGCAAATCGTTTCGCCGGATTCAGGAAGTTCAATCAAAGGCGAACGGATTAAGTTCAAATCAAATCATCGTCAGTTATGAAGATAAAGCGGGGACGATATGGTTCGGAGCGGATGGTGGCGGTTTGATAAAGATGTTGCCGTTCGATGGAGACATCAGGAAAACAGAATTGAAATTCAAGACCTACAGAAATAATCCGGCAGATAGTACAAGTATAAGTAATGATGTCATCGGATTTATTTATGAAGACAAATCGGGTTCGTTCTGGATTGGAACTATTGGCGGGGGACTGAACAAGATGAATCGGGCGAATGGAACATTTACGCGCTTTCAACACAATCCGAGTGATTCAAACAGTCTCAGCAACAATATTGTCACGTCAATCTATGAAGATGCGAAAGGAATTCTTTGGCTCGGAACGGGAGCCGGATTGAACCGTTTCGACCCGACGACTCAACAATTCAACCATTACACGGAAGCCGATGGTTTACCGAACGATTTCATTTATGGAATACTTCCGGATGATGACGGGAATCTCTGGCTTAGTACGAACAGGGGAATTTCAAGATTCATCATTTCCAATCTTACTGTGCAGGAAGACCGCACTCTCCTGAAAAAGCGATTCAGGAATTTTGATATTTATGACGGACTGCAGGGATACGAGTTCAATGCGAATGCGTATTATCGTTCATCGTCAGGGGAATTGTTCTTCGGCGGTCCGAACGGTTTCAACAGATTTTTTCCGAATCGTATAAAAGATAATCAGAATATTCCCTCGGTTGTTGTCACTTCGTTTCGTCGGCTTGATAAATTAGAAGAAGGATGGAGCCCGGGTAGGGAAGCGACAGTCGAGTTATCTCACACAGATTATTTTTTCTCGTTTGAATTTGTCGCTTTGGATTTTACCGACCCAATCACAAATCAATTTCAATACATGATGGAAGGCTTCGATGAATTTTGGATTGATGCAGGAACCCGGCGCTATGTAACGTACACAAATCTCGATGCGGGAACGTATGTGTTCCGTGTACGCGGTTCAAACAATGATGGTGTGTGGAATGAACGTGGCACTTCAGTGAAGGTGATTATCAATCCTCCGTTTTGGCAAATGTGGTGGTTTGCTCTTCTTGTCATTCTTTTCATTGTTTCGATATTGTATCTGATGTATCGTTACCGTCTCGGACAGATTCATAAAATCGAACACTTGCGCGTGCGGCTCGCTTCCGATTTACATGATGAACTTGCAACGAACCTTAGTAGCATTGCAATGTTCGGGGAGTTGCTTCAGAAATCAGAATCACTCGATGAGCAAACGAAATCGAATTTGCATGAACGCATTGTTTCCCTTTCGAGAGAGTCGGTCAATTCCATCCGCGAAATTATTTGGACGATTGACCCGAAGCCGGATAAACTTCACACGTTGCTTCTCAGGTTTCGGGATTTAATTCAGTTCACTTGCCATGCAAGGAATATCGAGTTGGTCTTTGAGATTCCTCCAAAGGAAGAAATCGCAACCGTGTTTTTATCATCCGAGGTACGAAAAGAATTTTGGTTGATGATCAAAGAAGCAGTAAACAATACCGTTAAGCACGCCAACTGCACGCAGATTACTTTGCAGGCGACTTATGATGCTGGGTTGATAACCATAAGAATAAGGGATAATGGCGCAGGGTTCGACCCGAAACGAACATTCCGGGGGAAAGGACTTGCTAATATGCTCATGCGAGCGAACAATCTGAATGGTTCTTTCGATATCGTCTCTGAAAAAGGGAAGGGAACGACCATAATAATTACCGCGAGAACATAAAATAGAACATTTGTTCTATTGTTTCCCAAGCAAGGATGAAATATCTTACCACATCATTTTCCACACACACAAAGTTTAATGTCAATTTCCGTTGCAATAGTAGAAGATAATCCCGACTACAGGTTAGGAACATCCATGATGCTCACAAACTCCCGAAAATTTCAGGTTGTCGGTGAGTATGAACAGGCTGAACCATTAATTGAAAATTTCGATGAAGTTTCTCCCGATGTTGTATTGATGGACATCGGACTTCCGGGAATTTCCGGAATTGAAGCCGCGGCACGATTGAAGCGGGAATATCCGTATGTTCAAATCATCATGCTCACCGTGTATGATGATGACGAAAAAGTTTTTCAGGCAATATGCGCTGGTGCAAGCGGGTATGTTTCCAAAAATGTCAACGCGGAAAAATTAGTTGAGGCGGTGGAGGATGCGTTCGACGGAGGTACGCCCATCTCGCCTCATATTGCAAGTAAAGTTCTTCAAATGTTTAAAGAGAATTTACCGACAAAGCATGTGAATTACTCGCTCACGAAACGCGAACTGAAAGTGCTTGAGCATCTTGTGCAGGGAGACGATTATAAAACTATCGCGGACAAATTATTTCTCAGCAACTACACAGTCCGCGCTCACACGCGAAACATCTATGATAAACTCCATGTTCATTCAAAATCTCAGGCGGTGGCAAAGGCGTTGAAGGAGAATCTTCTTTCTGCTTAAATGGTTACTTGGAGATTCGTTACTTCGTAAATCGTGATTAGTTAATTAGTGAATCGTTCCTTTTTGTTTTCGTCTTCACAGTTCACTATTCACGAATCATGACTCACGAATCACTACTCACCAATTAACCACTCACTATTCACAAACATTCCAATGTTCTATTTTCAAAAAATAGAACATTTGTTCTATTGATTTAAACTCAAGCAGTTCCTATCTTTACATCGTCATAAATAATTTTACTGAACTATTATCCACTATCTATAACTCATAGGAGTTACTATTATGAAACAATTGTTCATTTTTACTTTTTTACTTTTTCTCTCTCTTTCTGCGGTGCAGGCACAGTTGCCCACAAAGTTGAATCAGCAGGGATTCCTCACGGATACGGCAGGTGTGCCTTTGAATGGTATTTTCAATATGACATTCAATTTGTACACGGATACAACTGCGGGGACGTTGATGTTTACACAGACTATTCCGGGTGTTCCGGTAAATAAGGGGGCTTATTCAGTCAATCTTGATGTTTCAACGGTAAGTTTTAACCAACAACTCTGGATGGAAACGCAGGTCGGTAGTTCAACGCTTGCTCCAAGAATACGACTTACCGATGCGCCATATGCAATGAATTCATTGTTTCTGTTAGGTCCGAATAGCGAAGCAACCGGAACTGCATCAATCGCAGGGGGTAGTAACAACAGAGCGCGAGGAGCGTTCTCCGTTATCAGCGGTGGTGGCGGCGCAACTGCAGGAGATTCAAATTCGACCACAGGTAGTTTTGCCACTATCGGGGGAGGGAAAGGAAACGAAGCAAGCGGTTCATCAGTTGTTGGAGGTGGGCAATACAATGACGCAACAGGAAATTCATCCACCATTGCAGGCGGATACATGAACGTTGCAAGTGGCGCTCAATCAACAATCGGCGGTGGTTGGACAAATACAGCAAGCGGAGTACAAGCAACGGTTGCCGGCGGTGATGGAAATACCGCCTCTGGAAATAAATCAACGGTTGGAGGCGGTGAAGGAAATGATGCTACTGTCAATCAATCGGTAGTTGCAGGTGGAGGATTCAATGAAGCGACGGGAACGAGTTCGTTTGTTGGT
The DNA here is from genome assembly GCA_016212665.1 of Ignavibacteriota bacterium. Classification (NCBI taxonomy): domain Bacteria; kingdom Pseudomonadati; phylum Ignavibacteriota; species Ignavibacteriota bacterium. Next base: position 19,251 of record JACREZ010000043.1, on the reverse strand, counting down.
GGTGGCAGGTATAATAATGCAAGAGGAAATTATTCGTCTGTGCTTGGCGGCGGTGGTGCATCGCTATCAGATTCAAATTCAGCCTCCGGAACATACTCTGCGGTTGCAGGAGGTCATGCAAATATTGCATCAGGTAATTCCTCGTTTGCAGCGGGAAGATATGCAAAAGCAGAAGATGATGGCAGTTTTGTCTGGAATAGCAGCACGAGTAGTTTTAGTTCTTCTGATTCTCTGCAATTTCTTATCAATGCAGCAAACGGCGTAGGGATAAACACGGGTTCTCCTGAAAGTGAATTGCATATAGAAAACAGTACGAACACTGCGGGAAATTCAGCCACGCTTGAATTAGAAGCAGCCGGATTAAATGTAGATGCCGACGCGACAATTATTTTCAACATTGGAAAAGATGTTTTGGTGACAGACCAAACGAAATGGAGTCTCGGCTTAGATGATACAAACAATGAATTTGTCCTGAGTAAAGATGATAGTCTTGAGAATAATCAATTATTCAAAATTGCAAGCGACGGTACCACCGACATTTATAATTCGGATGGAATCAGCGCTGTGCAGATTCTTGCAGAAGACGGTTCAACAGGCGCTCAGTTGAAACTTCGGGAGAAAACAGGAAATACATCTATTACAATTATGGCAGAAGAGAGTGTAGCAGACGGCGGCGCGCTCATTAAGATGTATGATGGTGCAACACATAAAACGATTGACCTTGATGCAAATTACAATGATTTGGGGGGAAGAATTGCATTGGCAGAAAGCGATGCAACACAAACCATCATTCTCACTGCTCAGGAAGGTTCAAGTTCCGGCGGTGCACAAATAGAAATGAAAAGAGAAGATGGAACTACGACCTTTGTGTTTGATGCTCAGGAAGGGACCCAGGGTGCAGTTTTGGAAATGTATAATAGTACAGGGACTAAGACTATAGACATTGATGCGGATTATAACGGAACGGGTGAGAGTCGCGTGACCACACAAGTTTTGGAAATTACAGGTGGCTCAGATCTTGCAGAACCATTTGAAATCACCGGTTCAGAGATTGTGGAAGCAGGTATGGTAGTTTCAATTGATGAAATACATTCAGGCAACCTCAAACTTAGTGACAAGTCTTATGATACTAAAGTAGCGGGAGTTATCAGCGGAGCGGGCGGAGTCAAACCGGGAATTACTTTAAATCAACGCGAAGTATTTGTGAACGGTCGTAATGTTGCGATGAGCGGGCGAGTGTATTGTTATGTTGACGCAAGCACTTCTCCGATAGCTCCAGGAGACTTGCTTACAACATCTGATGTGCCGGGATATGCCATGAAGGCGATTAATAAAGAGGAATCTCATGGAGCAATTATTGGTAAAGCTATGTCTTCACTAAAAGAAGGCAGGGGATTAGTTCTGGTTCTGGTGAATTTGCAATAGTAATTTTGCAGAAAGAAAACTTTATGAATTGCAAAATTGCTACAAAGAATCTGTTAAAAATTATGTTCCTTTGTTTGATAGGATTTGGAACACAATCTTTTATGCCGGTTTCTGCATTAAGTCAATGGGAAGAATGTAGAACTCCAATTCCGAAAGCACAGATTGAAAGGGAATTGCAACGTATTGCCAGCAATACGTTGCCGTCATTTTTTTCGATGGTTTCTTATCCATATCATATCCCGGTAAGTATCCATGTCGTAAGGTTTTCGGATGGCACAGGCGGGATGTCGGTCTCCGACGTAAATCTCGCTATGCAGATTTTAAATTCCGAGTTTGAGGAGATGGATATGATTTTTTTTCAGCATGGAAGTATTGATTATATCAATAGTGACTATTTTCACACGGTTCCGGATAGTGAAGAATTAGAGGATGAACTGCGAGATGTGAATTTCGTATCGAACACAGTAAACCTATACTTCACTAATCTGACTAATAAATGCGGGAGTAGCGCGTTTACCTTCAGTACATTTCAAGGAATATTGATTGATAGTTCTTGTGCAACGAATCCTTCTTCAACTCCGCATGAAGTTGGGCACCACTTTGATTTATACCATACGCATGAAGATGCTGTTGGAATTGAGTGTCCGGATGGAAGCCATTGCGGATCGCGTGGTGATTTAGTCTGTGACACCCCAGCCGACCCGGGACAATCCGGTAGAGTTGATACCGCAACCTGCACCTATGATAACTCTGCGTCGCCGCCTGCCGAGTGTGATGCCACCCCATATTCTCCTCAAGTGAACAATATGATGTCGTATGCACCGAAGGATTGCAGAACGGATTTCACTTCAGGACAACGCGAGCGTGCGTTAAATACATTGACATCGGATAGAACCAATCTCTATACAAGAACGATCTATGTGGATGGCTCTTCTTCCGGATTAGAAAACGGAACACCGGAAAAACCGTACGACACACTTTCAGAAGGTATCACGGATGTATCATCAGGGAATTATTTGATTGTAAATTCCGGAAATTATGCCGGTGCGATTACAATCAGCAAAAGTTTGAAGTTGAGGAAATGGAATACAACGTCCTCCAATGTTATTATTGGTAAATAATACTCACATGAAATCAAGTAATCATTAATAAAGATTATCCATGAACAAATTCTCTATCTCGAAGTTGACCAAATTACTCTTGGTGATGGCTGTTGCAACACAATTTTTGTTTGGTCAGCAACAAAAAGTTCCGACAGAAATCAATGTAGAAATTGATTGGATGGATGATGGTGTACATTCACATCGTCCCTCACAAAGCGAGATTGATGCTGTTATCCAAATGTTCGCTTGTCAGGGAATTACATTAAACGTTGATATTAGTAACAATGTAGGACATACGAACACTCTTAGACGTGACCCGGGGAACGCGAATAATTTCTTTGGTTATGATGGAACGAATGGGTTCAAAAATTTCAAAGATGCTAACGCTAACCATGGAAACGGTTGGCATTATTGTCTTTTTGGACATGATTATGAAGATGAAACCTACACAGCGACAAGTTCCTCAGGATTAGCGGAACGACCGGGTAATGATTTAGTCGTTACGCTCGGTTCATGGGGCGGTAATATTGGTTCAGGCTTTGAGAGGGCTGCAACGTTCGCGCATGAATTAGGACATAATTTGGGACTTAAACATTCTGGTTCAATGAATGAGTCGAATGTCGGTTCATATTTACTGACTTTGGGTAGTGTCATGAGTTATCGGTATCAAGTTATGGGTGTAAAAAATATTTTAGAATGTCTTGGATTAGCAAGAATGGAAACACACCCGTATAAGAACATTGATTATTCACATGGTCGAATTTGTAGTATTGATGAAGATAATTTAGACGAGGATTTCGGGATGGGGTTTGTATCTGTGGACTGGAATTGTTCGGGTGTTATAGGCGCTACGGGTGTTCAGAGAGATTTAAGTAATAATACAGATAATGATTATGGTTGGTGTAATCAAACAGGGGCGGACAAACGAATGATTGATGATTATAACGAGTGGAATAATATTAGTGATGTAGCAATGATGAAGGAGGGGGCTTACCAATCAAGTACAATAAGTTGTATTACATACGAGGAGTCGAAAATGGTAGCTTCATCTTTTTCTTGTACTCAACCTACAGTCGTGTCTGAATCATGCAACGGGAAAGGAATTTTTTATACAGACTACGATACAATGAGAACAATATATACCGGAGATTGTAGTTTACCGTTTCCAACAATTACCAGCGCTCAAACATACACATCGTCGGGTGATTACATTTTTTTATATCCGGGAAACTATCCTGAAAAAACACTCATCCTCAATAAGATGAGAACATATTCGGGACCCGGAACAATCATCGTCGGCAAATAAATATTCAGTTATCAATTGCTATGAACAATAATACAAATATAGGTAAAGCGATGAAAGCAACAACCTTGATTCTCATATTAATACTTTGTGCTTTATTAACAGCTGATACGTTGCAAGCACAATTGATAAGACAGTCAAAAGCCATGATAGGTGCGTCGAGTGGTTTTTCCAAGTCTTCTCAATTTCAAATGAATGTTTCTGTCGGTCAACCCATCTCCGGCACCAGTGCATCCTCTCAATTCCGGCAAGGTGTTGGTTTTTGGAATGGTGATGGCGGCGGAGGACAACCCCCGATTCCTCTCATGTTCTATAATGATGGATGGAATATGGTTTCCGTTCCGTTTGTTGTACCAAATTATTCCAAGTCATTTATTTTCCCGACATCTTCATCAAGCGCATTCTCGTACCAAGGCGGTTATCAGCAACAGGATACACTCAAGCATGGCGTAGGATATTGGTTGAAGTTTCCGGGAAATCAGGCATTACCGTTACAAGGCGGTCCCAGAAACAGTGACACACTCGAACTTGCCGATAATTGGAATATGATTGGCGCTACTTCAATACCGGTTGATACCGCGAACATTATCCAGGTTCCGGAGAATCTTATATCAACTAATTATTTCGGATACAACTCCGGATATTTTGCAACCAATATCATCGAACCGGGAAAAGCATACTGGGTGAAAGCAAAAGGAGTAGGTTCCATCATTTTAAAAGATGTCGCACCACCACCCAATTCATTTACATCGCAACAACTTCCAGCCCATCGGGAGGAAATGGTTGAAGAAGCCCTGAACACAATTTCGTTCACGGTAAATGATGATGCATCTTCGAGCAGAGGAAAACAACAGGTTTTACAGTTTGGTTTTGAAACGGGAGAAAAAATGAATTTGGAGAAATTCGAATTGCCGCCTGTTCCTCCGGTCGGAGCGTTCGACATTCGTTTTGCGTCGAACAGATTGGTAGAGATACTTCCATCACGAATACAGGAACCTGTCGAACTTCCGGTTCGATTTCAGACAAACAATTTGCCGATAACTGTAACGATGAGTTTGAAACATCAGGATGAGGTAAAATATTCTCTTGTTGAACGTGAAGGAAAAAAGATGGTAGCCTTTCACAAACTCGAACAAAATCGTTCGCTTACAATTTCAATTAATGAAGATAAAAAATATTTCCTGAGAGTTGAATCTGTTCCGAAGGAATTTTTTCTCCACCAAAATTATCCGAATCCGTTTAACCCTGTTACAACAATTCGTTTTGACTTGCCTTCTCCCGCAACGGTAACGCTTCAGATGTTCAACATTCTCGGACAAGAAGTTGCAACTGAACTACACAAACGGGAGATGGAAGAAGGTCAACACGCAATTGATTTCGATGCTAGCTTGCTTCCGACAGGCTTATATTTCTACCGAATCAATGTGCTGAGTATATCAAATGGAAAACACTTTCAGGATACGAAGACGATGATGCTGGTGAAGTAATGATTGGTAAAACGGTTAACTTGTTAATTGGTTAAATGGTCTACGACTCGTAGAGTGAGTAGTGATTCGATGATTATTGAATAGAGAATCGTTCTACTTCTGTTTCCGTTCTTACGAATCACAACTCACTACTCACCAATCGCCCACTCACCACCCACATTTTCATCTTTCACTCATGAAAACCTAAATCCTCTTTCTTCTCAGTCCTGAGATAGATGCAAAAACATACAGTCTCTATCAAATCTAAAGTTGAATTTGCATCTGGCATACAAATTGACGATTTTCAGGGCGTTTATGGTCAATCACCCAAAGGCATTGCCTGAATGACGACAACTTTTTTGACCTCATCCGCCGTCCGGTGGATGCCTTACCTTTTTTCTCACCATTTATTTTTAAATCACAATTTATGTCAATGAACGAAACCAGTTTTTTTGGAGATGTTGTCCGCAATTTTGATAACGCGGCACAGTATCTCGATTACCCGAAAGGTCTGTTAGAGCAGATCAAAGTATGTAACAGTGTCTATCATTTTAAGTTTCCTGTTGAGACGGATGAAGGCTATCAGGTCATTTCCGCGTGGCGTGTGGAACACAGTCAGCACAAGTCGCCGACGAAAGGGGGCATCCGTTACAATGAAGACGTGAATGAGGACGAAGTAATGGCTCTCGCCGCGTTGATGACGTACAAGTGCGCGGTTGTTGATGTTCCGTTTGGTGGAGCGAAAGGTGGAATCAAAATCAATCCCAAAGAATATTCTGTCTCACAACTCCAAAGAATTACGCGTCGTTATACGGCGGAACTTGTGAAGAAAAATTTTATCGGACCCGGCATTGATGTTCCCGCTCCTGATTACGGAACGGGCGAGCGTGAGATGGCATGGATGGCTGACACCTACGGGGCGTTGAATCCCGGACAGATTGATGCTGCCGCCTGCGTAACAGGAAAACCAATCAGCCAAGGTGGCATTCGCGGGCGACGTGAAGCAACAGGTCGCGGTGTGTTCTTCGCAGTCCGTGAAGCATGTAACAATAAAGAAGATATGAAGAAATTCGGACTCACTCCCGGATTGGAAGGAAAGCGAGTCGTTGTTCAGGGACTTGGGAACGTCGGTTATCATGCGGCAAAGTTTATTCAGGAAGGTGGCGGTATTATTGTCGGATTGTCTGAGTATGAAGGAGCGATTTACAATCCGAAAGGATTGGATGTTGAAGCGGTGATGAAGCATCGAAAAAACACACGCTCAATTCTCAGTTTCCCCGGAGCGACAAATATTCCGCATTCGAAGGAAGCGCTTGAACTTGATTGCGATATCCTTATTCCTGCCGCGCTCGAAAAACAAATCACAGCAGAAAATGCAGACCGGATCAAAGCAAGGATAATCGGCGAAGGCGCAAACGGACCGACGAGTTCGGACGCAGAAGAGATTTTGGTGGCAAAAGGAATTCTCGTCATTCCTGACATGTATTGTAACGCAGGCGGCGTCACAGTTTCGTATTTTGAATGGTTGAAAAATCTTCAGCATGTTCGCATGGGAAGAATGGCAAAACGCTACACGGAAAGTTCGTACGGTCAACTTGTTTCTGTCATTGAAAAACTCACAGGTGAATCATTCACTCCTTCAGAACGTGAGCGAATTATTCAGGGTCCCGATGAAGAAGCGCTCGTGAACTCAGGTCTTGAAGACACAATGATAGGCGCGTACAACGAAATCCGTGAGCGATGGAAACAGCACAAGGGTGTGAGTATGAGAACAGCGGCATTCATCAGTTCGATTGATAAGATTGCGAAGTCGTATTTAGAGATGGGGATTTTCCCGTAGAAAAAACTTCTTTTTTCTTAGAAAATTTCCAAATACTTCTTCATTCAATATTCGATATTCATTATTCGTGATTATAATAATGTCGAATATCGAATAATAAATGATAAATGAAAAAGTGTGTGTATTAAGAAATAAAGAAATCTAATTATTTTAACAAACTAACAACCAGTCCACAAACTAACAGGAAATAAATATGTCCATGACAAGTTATGCTGACCATCTTCTGGCATCGGTCAAAGCGAAAAATCCGGCGGAGCCAGAATTCCATCAGGCAGTTCAGGAAGTTGTTGAATCCCTGACGCTCGTGTTGGATCGTTACCCGGAATATCGAACTCACAAAATTCTTGAACGCATCATTGAACCGGAGCGCGTACTGATGTTCCGTGTTCCGTGGATGGACGACCAAGGTGAAATTCATGTCAACCGCGGATTCCGCATTGAGATGAACAGTGCTATCGGTCCGTACAAAGGCGGATTGCGTTTTCATCCTTCCGTGAATCTTGGTATCCTCAAGTTTCTTGCCTTCGAGCAGGTGTTCAAAAATTCTCTCACCACGCTTCCGATGGGCGGCGGTAAAGGCGGTTCCGATTTCGACCCGAAAGGAAAGAGCGATAACGAAGTGATGCGATTCTGCCAGAGTTTTATGAGTGAATTGTATCGTCACATCGGACCGGACACCGACGTTCCTGCAGGAGATATTGGTGTCGGCGGACGTGAAATCGGTTTCTTATTCGGTCAATACAAAAAACTCCGCAACGAGTTCACCGGCGTTCTTACAGGCAAAGGGTTGAACTGGGGCGGTTCGCTTATTCGTCCGGAAGCAACGGGTTATGGCGCTGTCTATTTCGCACAGGAAATGTTGGGCACGCGTAAGCAAACCTTACAAGGAAAAACCTGTCTCGTCTCCGGAAGCGGAAATGTTTCTCAATACACAGCAGAAAAATTGATTGAACTCGGAGCGAAGGTTGTCACCTTCTCCGATTCGAATGGCTATGTGTATGACGAAGCAGGAATTGACAGAAAGAAACTCGACTTCATTATGGAATTGAAGAATGTGAAGCGCGGAAGAATGAAGGAATACGCCGATGCACACAAAGGCGTTGTCTATTATCCGGTTGATGCGAAACTCGATTACAACCCGTTGTGGAACCACAAAGCGGATTGCGCATTCCCGAGTGCGACACAAAACGAAATCAATGGCAAGGATGCCGCGAACCTGTTGAAGAACGGTGTCTATTGTGTTGCCGAAGGTGCAAACATGCCGACAACGATTGATGGTGTGAAGCACTTCCTTGATGCAAAGATTCTCTACGGTCCTGGAAAAGCCGCCAATGCAGGTGGAGTTTCTACGTCAGGACTTGAGATGTCGCAGAACAGTATGCGCCTTGGCTGGTCGCGTGAAGAAGTTGACCAACGACTCCACGGGATTATGAAGAACATCCACAAGAACTGCTATGAAACAGCAGAACGCTTTGGAACGCCGGGCAATTATGTAAACGGCGCCAACATTGCAGGCTTCCTCAAAGTCGCCGATGCGATGCTCGACCAAGGATTAGTCTAAACTCCTACTTGTGTTAGAATAATAAATGCCACTTGCCGGTGAGGTGAGTGGCATTTTTTTATCAATACAACAGATTCAAGGATAGAAAAAAAATCAAAAAAGTGATGATAGAAATTGTTCTTCTTCAAATAGATTCTTACCTTTAGCCCACGAAAAATTATCATGAAACTATGTGGAGAATCTGTATGAATATTCGGGCAACTTTGCTCATTATGGTTATTGCTTTTCTCTTTCTCCTCGGTTGTGAGACTGAAGATGAGAGCGAACTTACCGGAACGACGCGCTCGTCCTATTCGCTGAGGGATGTCTATTGGACAAACCGTCCCGATGCTGACCGGGACGGATACACGACATCAGGAACGCTAAATGTCGAAGTTGATGTCGGCAAAAATGTCACAAGGGAAATTACCGTCCGATTGTTTACGAAGTTTGCGAACGAAACATCATGGACTTTTGTCATGGATAAAACCGTCAATGTGTTCGGAAGCAGGAACGATGCAATCAGGTTCAGCGGTATCGCTTCACAAAATTATTATGGTCTGTATGATTTCCGCCTGATTATTGCCGGATGGAACGGAGGGACGCTCGAATGGAACACAGAAGTCATCCCCGGCGACGATGCGGATTTGAATCATCAAAAATTTGAATATGGATACGAAGACCTTCGGTATGAACCTTGAATCTCGATGTTGATATTTCATCCTGAAATCAAAAACTTCAAACCACAAACCGGAAACCTCAAGCCTTTTACACTCGACCCTTGACCGTTAAACCAAGAAATGAAATCACCCGACCAACTGTGGATAGAACATGGTTACGGTACGCGCTTTCAGGGATTTCAAAATCTCATGCGACTCCGTATCCGCGATGTGTTACTTGTTTCGAGTCTCTACGACTCGTATTTGTTTGAAGAAGACGGACGATTATATGAATTGATTCGGAATGAATATCAGGGATTGAACCTGAGTCACTCACCGGAGTTAACGCGGGTTTCAAGCGGTGCGGAAGCAATCTCGCTTGCGAAAGAGGAGAAGCGATTTGACCTCATTATCACGACGCTCCATATCGAGGACATGCACTCGCTTCAGTTTGCTAAAGCGGCAAGGGCGGCAGGACTAACGATTCCAATCATTCTCCTTGCGTTTGATAACCGCGAACTTGCCGAATTGCTCGCTCACCACGATACCACTGTCTTTGACCGCATCTTCATCTGGCAAGGAGATTTCCGGCTCGTCATTGCCATCATCAAACATCTTGAAGACAGGATGAATGTTGACCACGATACGAAACTTGTCGGTGTTCAGTCAATCATCCTTATAGAAGATAATATTCGATTTTATTCTTCGTACCTTCCCCTCATCTACACAGAAATTCTCAAACAATCTCAACGGCTCATCTCAGAAGGAATCAACCTTTCTCACAGATTTCTCCGGATGCGGGCGCGCCCCAAAATTCTTCTGTGCACAAATTATGAAGAAGCATGGAATTATTTTGAACATTATCAGGAACACATTCTGGGAGTAATTTCCGATGTTGATTTCTACCGAAACGGGCAATCGGATTCGCAAGCGGGATTGGAGTTTGCCCGCAACGTCAAGTCGCGGCAATCGGATATCCCGATTTTACTTCAATCAAACCAACCGGAGAATGAGCAAAAGGCGTACGCGGTAGGTGCATCGTTCGTGCTGAAAGATTCTCCTCTGTTGTTGAATGAGGTCCGGCAATTCATGAACACGTATTTCAGTTTCGGCGATTTTATTTTCCGAACACCGGAAGGAATTGAAGTCGGGCGTTCAAACGATTTACGAACGTTGGAAGAACAACTTCAGGTTGTTCCGGAAGAAAGTCTTCGCTTCCACGGCGAACGAAATCATTTCTCGAACTGGCTGAAAGCGCGAACAGAGTTCTGGCTTGCACAACAACTTCGTCCCCGCAAAGTCGCCGAGTACGCCTCCATCAAAGAACTGCGTGATGATTTAATCAATTCACTCCACTCGTACCGTATCATGCAACAGCGGGGATTGATTACCGATTTTGTGAAAGATACGTTTGACCCTTCGAGCAGTTTTGCCCGCATCGGCGCCGGCTCGCTCGGAGGTAAAGCGCGGGGACTTGGTTTCCTCAACATGCTTATCAATTATTACAGAGTCAGGGAAAAATTTTCGGGAATTCAGATCTACGTCCCTTCGGGCGTTGTCATTGCGACCGAAGTGTTCGACCAATTTTTAGAAGAGAACAACCTCCGCAGTTTTGCGATGAGTTGTTCCGATGACCAGGAAATTACGCGACGGTTTCTTGAAGCGGAAAAATTTCCCGAGCAGATTCTCGGAGAACTTGCCGCGTTTCTCGACATCATCCGTGAGCCGCTTGCGGTTCGTTCATCGAGTTTGCTGGAAGATTCTCAATACCAACCGTTTGCCGGCGTCTATGAAACGTACATGATTCCGAATAACAATCCGAACCCGTTCATCCGCCTCGGCGAATTGATTAACAGCATCAAGCGAGTGTATGCTTCGACGTTTTATCAGGCGGCGAAAGATTACATCAAGGTAACATCGTACCGTCTCGAAGAAGAGAAGATGGCGGTCATCATTCAGAAAATGATTGGCTCGCGTTACCACAATCGTTTCTATCCGAATATTTCCGGCGTGGCAAAATCATATAACTTTTATCCCATCGAACCGCAAGTACCGACCGACGGAACGGTATCGGTTGCGCTCGGTCTTGGAAAAATGGTGGTGGATGGTGGACCGACTGTTCGCTTCTGCCCGAAGTATCCGAACAGAATCCAACAACTTACAACGATTAAAGACACACTTGCAAATAATCAACATGAATTTTTTGCTCTTGATTTAACCGCTCAACTTGATAATGAAATCCACACCTATGATGTCTTGACAAAAACATTCAATCTCGATGTTGCCGAACAAGACGGAACGCTTTCATTTGTCGGCTCCACATACTCGCACGAAAATGACCGCGTCTATGAAGGCATCGCACGACAAGGATTGCGGTTAGTAACGTTCGCTCCGATTTTGAAAAGCAAGTTACTTCCGCTTCCTGAAATTCTGGAATTACTGCTTGACATGGGAACGTGGGGAATGGGAACGCCCGTCGAGATGGAATTTGCAGTGAACATGAATGTGCGACCGGGAAAGTTGAAGGAGTTCGGCGTTCTCCAAATGCGTCCGTTGGTTGTTAGCCGCGAGTTTGAAGAGTTGCATGTTGATGAAATTGATAAGTCAACATTGATTTGCCAAAGTGCGCAAGTGTTGGGAAACGGAAAGATTTCAAACATCTATGATATTGTTGTTGTTGACTTCGATACGTTCGAGCGGGCGAAGAGTCAGGATGTTGCGCGTGAGGTTGGTCAGTTCAACGGCAAACTTGTCGCGGAAGGAAAATCATATTTGCTCATCGGTGTTGGTCGCTGGGGAACGCTCGACCCGTGGCTCGGCATTCCCGTTCGTTGGGACCAAATCTCCGGAGCGAAAGCAATTGTCGAATCGGGCTTTAAGGATTTTGCAGTTGAACCGTCGCAAGGTTCTCATTTCTTCCAAAATCTCACGGCATTTATGATTGGCTATTTTACCGTGAATCCGCACACAAATCAGGGTTTTGTTGATTGGGATTGGTTGAAGTCATTGCCTGCGGTCGAAGAAAAACAGTTTACAAAGCATGTGCAATTCGAGAGTCCTATTGTCGTGAAGATGAATGGACATGAACACAAGGGAATAATTTTAAAACCGGTTTGATATGAACACACAAGAATCTTCTGAGAAAAAAACCAAGGTCTTTGATGCGTGTCCGCACTGCGGGCGGGAGTTAAGTCCGTGGGAAAAAGTTCTGCTTGGCATTGACCGCGCGTTGATGTGCAAGCATTGCTGGTATCGCATAATCCTCAGCGTCAACAACGATGAGAAATCACCCGACACAACGAAGAATAAGGAATGAGAAAATGAAATCGTACAATTCATTTGATGTAGCACAACAACAGGTTCGTGAAGCGGCTCGATTGCTTAATCTGGATGAGGCGACAATCGAACTGTTACTTTGGCCCCAACGAGAATACAAATTTACCGTTCCCGTTCAGATGGATGACGGAACGAAAAAAATTTTTCATGCGTGGAGAATTCAGCACAACTACGCGCGCGGTCCGGCAAAAGGCGGAATCCGATTCCATCCTGATGAAACGGTGGACACGATTCGTGCGCTTGCGGGATGGATGACATGGAAAACTGCTGTTGTTGATTTGCCGCTTGGCGGAGGAAAGGGCGGAGTGAAATGCGACCCGAAAAAAATGTCGGAGCGTGAGTTAGAAAATTTGTCTCGAGGGTATATTCGCGCCGTTGCAGAATACATCGGCATTGACCGCGACATACCTGCACCTGATGTTTATACCAATCCACAGACGATGGCATGGATGATGGATGAATACGAGACAATCATGCATCATCATCAGCCCGGTGTGTTGACAGATAAGCCGTTGCAAATCGGCGGCACGGAAGGACGACGGGATGCGACTGCACGGGGCGGTGTTATCACCGTTCGCGAAGCCTGTCAATCCCTCTGCGTTGACCCGACACGTACGTATGCAATTCAGGGATTTGGCAATGCGGGGCAACGTGCCGCGCTTCTTCATCAGGAAATTCTTGGTGGGGGAAAGTTGATTGCTGTGAGTGATTCGCGCGGGGCGATTTATAATTCTGATGGGCTCAATCCGAAAGAACTTGTCACATATAAGTTAACGACCGGTTCCATTGTTGGCTTTCCCGGAGCGAAACCAATTTCTCATGAAGAAGTGTTGAGCGCGAATGTGGAAGTGTTGTATCCCGCCGCTTTAGAAAATTCAATTCATGAGAAAAACGCATCGAACATCAAAGCGAAAATTGTTTGTGAACTTTCCAATGGTCCGACAACGCCGGATGCGGATTTAATTTTATACAACAACAACATTCACGTTATTCCGGACATTCTTGCAAGCGCAGGCGGTGTAACGGTTTCTTATTTCGAGATGGTGCAGGATAGTTACTCGTATTTCTGGGAAGAGAGTGTCGTTCAGCATCGCCTCGACCAAAAACTGACGAAAGCGTATCACCGTGTTCAGGAAGCAATCAAAGAGAAACAAGTGCATCCCCGACTTGCGGCGATGGTAGTTGGCGTTGCGCGCGTCGCAGAAGCGTGCAAACTACGCGGATGGGTGTAAAAGAATTGATGATTTCTGAATTTCGAATATTGAATAATGAATGTTGAACTAATCATACATCATCAATCGTAAATCGTCAATGACCAAATCAATATCACATCCTGCCGAAAAAGGAATGAAGACAAGTGTTATCGGAATTCTTGTCAACGCAGTGTTAGCCGCTGTAAAAGGAATTACCGGTATCTTTGGAAATTCCTACGCGCTTGTTGCCGATGCGATTGAATCATCGCTCGATGTGTTTAGTTCTGCAATTGTGTGGGGAGGATTAAAGATTTCGACGTTGCCCGCCGATGCCGACCATCCGTACGGACACGGAAAAGCAGAGCCGCTTGCTGGAGCGTTGGTTTCGATTGGATTACTTGCGGGTGCCGTAATCATCATCATCCAAAGTGTTCATGAAATCATTACGCCGCATCATGCACCGGAGCCGTTTACGCTTATTGTTCTCGTGGCGGTAATTCTGACGAAAGAAATATTGTTCCGGTTTGTTATTCGCGTCGGAAAAGAAGTAAACAGTACAGCGGTGAAAGGAGATGCTTGGCATCACCGGAGTGATGCGATTACTTCTGCCGCGGCGGCGGTCGGAATTTCTCTTGCGCTTGTTGGTGGTGAAGGCTATGAAAGCGCGGATGATTATGCAGCGTTATTTGTCTCAGTGATTATTGCAATCAATGCATTCAGAATATTTCGTCCGGCGTTGAACGAAATCATGGATGCCGCGCCTCAACCCGAAATTGAAAACAGTGTTCGCGAGATAGCAGGTAAAGTAGAAGGCGTGATGTGGTTGGAAAAATGCAATGTAAGAAAAATGGGGTTCGATTTTTTTGTTGACCTGCATGTAACCGTAGATGCAACCATCACTGTCCATGAAGGACATGAAGTTGCCCGAAGAGTGAAATCGGCTGTCTGCAAATCGAATGCAAGGATTCTCGATGTTCTGGTTCATATCGAACCGTCGAGTATATCTGAATTTCTTCCAGAATCTCAAAAATAAGACAGTTTCGTATTCTGTCGCCTTCTTGTGATGAATAAATAATCAAACAAAATGACAGAAAAATGTTTTGTTAATTAAAAACTTTTCTTACCTTTTCACCGTCGTGCATTTGCATGATAACGCATAAAGAATATCAAATCAATTCTTTTGTTCTTTAGTTTAAGAACCTTCCTGGACATTTCGAGGATGTCAAACGTTGAAGGTCGATAGTAATATTGTTTTAGTAGCTGGATAGCCTAACCTAACATCCACACCACTCATTCTACTCCAACTACTGTTAAAGAGTTTCTCTATAGAGAATTGTTTCATTAATGAATAATTCTCTTTTATACAATTATGATTCGTTTTTCAACAACAAATTATTTTCAAGGATGTGCTATGAATACTCGTTTTACAATTTTCACCATTATTGTACTTTTCACAATATTCTGTTTCCGCCTGGATGCAGGACAACGGACGGCTGTAGCAAGCAGTAATTGGAGCACCGCTTCTACTTGGTCTCCCTCCGGAGTACCGAGCTCGAGTGATACGGTCAATATTCCAGCAGGATTTACCGTCACCATCGCAACCAACCGGAACGAAGTGTGTGCTTCACTCAACCTCAATTCTAATTCAGGGTCGAGTTCTACTGCTCTCATCTTTTCAAGTTCGACAAGCACTCTAACAGTAACGAATCAAATCATTGTGCGGGGACCAACTGCCGATGCAACGGTTACAACTCTTCAAGTCGGTCCCGGAACACTGACAGCGAATAATAATATTGTGTTCAAAGCGGCAAGCGGCGGCGCCGATACGCGTGTGGCAAAGATGACACTTACGACCGGTACTTGTAATTTTAACCGCGATCTAATTTTTGAAAATACTATTCATCCGGATAGAATTGTTATTGATATGAGCGGCGGGGCAGGAAGAATTAATTTGTTAAGGGTGTTCAGTGCGACCGGTGATTCATCGAAAGGAAATTTGATTGGAGGAACAAGCAGTACGTTTAACTATAAAGGGACGTCAGTTCCGCAAACGGTGCGTATTGGTTCCACATTTCAATATCATCATCTGCTCTTAAACAATACAAGTTCCTCCGGTGCGACACTTGGAAATCAAATTACCACAACGAATGTGACAGGAAATGTCCGGGTTCAGACAGGAATTATGGTGAACGGAGGGTACTTAATTCTCGGCTCTGCTCCTGACACATTTGAAGTTGCAAATGGCGCCACGTTTTATTTGACTGGCGAGAGCAGTTTCCCGAGCGGGTGGACAAATGTTCTCGGAGCGACAAGCACAGTTAGTTATGCAGGGTTAAATCAAACGATTGATAACATTGCAGGCGGGTACGGGCATTTGGAATTTCGAAGCGATAGCGGCACGGTTGTAAAAACACTTCCTGCTTCCGCACTTACCGTTCGCGGTAAATTCACTCTCTTGAAAGGACTTGGAATATCAGTAACCGTCAATGCAAATGAAGCGTTAGCGATTGGCGACTCAGTGAACATTGGGGCAAGTACGACATTTAATGCCGGCACATTCAATCATACTGTCGGAGGGTCATGGATTCGAACAGGAACCTTCAACGCGGGAACTTCAACAATAACGTTCAACGGTTCAAACAATCTTTCCATTGATGCAACAACGTTTTTCAATCTGATAATAAATAAAACAGTCGGCACAGCAACAGCAAAAGGAGATATTACTGCATCGAATGATTTTACTGTGAACGCCGGAACATACAACACCGGAACGAACTTCGGATTGTCTGTTGGAAAAGATTTTACGTTGGCTGGAACGTTCGTTGCCAACGGTAGCGCGATAAGCGTCCCCGGGCAATGGAACAACACCGGTACATTTACAGCGGGAACTTCGACCGTTACGCTTGGAGGTTCATCATCTCAAAATATTGATGCAACATCATTTTATAATTTGATTCTCAATAATACAGCAGGGTTTGTGCTGGACGGAACTATCGGAATCGGCGGAACAGTGACGACGACGAACGGCGAAGTAACAACCGGAGCGTTCATGGTTGACGTAACGAATACGGCATCCGGCGCGGTGTCAATTTCCAACGGTTATGTGAACGGAACGATGAGGCGCGCATTTCCTTCGAGCGCATCAGGAACCTATCTCTTCACCGATGCGAACACGAGTATTTTGCCATCGGCAAATGCTTCAGCCTTGAGTGTAACAATTAACTCCCACAGGAATACTGATGCACCAAGTGATCCTTCTTTATTTGCATTAAAGAGATATTATTCGGTTACACCGTCTGCATCGCTGATGGGAACGCTCCGGTTTGCGTATGCAGAAAGTGAAGTCCGCGTCGGTCAGGTCGAATCCGATTTTCGTCTCTGGCGGTATGATGGATTGCGATGGAGAGATAACGGCGTAAGCAGTTTGAATTCGACCGATAATTGGGTTGAGCAAACCGGCATTTCCACATGGTCCGAATGGACGATTGCCGAACAAGGCGGAACACTCAGCGGAAAGAAAGTTGACGATTTGGATGGTGATGGAGCAATTGATGTCGGTGAACCGGGACTTCAAAACTGGCTGATTCGATTGACATCGAACAGTGTTTCGCTTGATAGCGTGCAGACACAGGCAGATGGTTCTTATTCTTTTGCCGGCTTATATCCGGGACAATATGTTGTAAGTGAAAAAATGGAAACGGGTTATCAGCAAACGTTACCTGTGACTCCTGGAACATATACTATTGATGTTACCAAAGGATTACTTGCCGATAATAAAGACTTCGGAAATTTTGAACTCGGCACGATTAGTGGGATGAAGTTCAACGACATGGATGGCGACGGAATGAAAGACGCGGAAGACACCGGCATCAGCGGCTGGAAGATTTACATAGGCGGCAGTCGTGTTGACTCGACTGTGACGGATTCGAACGGAAATTATTCGTTCGTGAATCTTGCGCAAGGGAATTACACCATCACGGAAGAAGTGCAGAGCGGCTGGTTATTGACAGCGCCTGCTGGCGGAATGTACAGCGAGACAATCACCACGAGCGGCACGGATTTGACCGAAAAGAATTTCGGTAACTTTGAGAAGGTCAGTATCAGTGGGATGAAGTTCAATGATATGGATGGCGACGGAACGAAGGACGAAGGGGACTCAGGACTTTCCGGTTGGAGGATTTATCTGAACGGTTCAGCGACCGATTCAGCGACGACAGATGCGAATGGAAATTATTCATTAACCAACTTAGGACCTGGAACATATACGTTGAGTGAAGGTGTGCAAGCGGGTTGGGTGCAAACCACTGCAAATCCGTCTGCAATTACAACCTCAAGCGGCACGGATGTAAGCGGACAGAACTTCGGCAACTTTGAGAAGGTCAGCATCGGCGGAATGAAGTTCAACGACATGGATGGTGACGGAACGAAAGATGCGGAAGACACCGGACTTTCGGGTTGGAAAATTTATCTCTCCGGTTCAGCGACTGATTCAGCGACTACGGATGCGAATGGTAGTTATACTTTTGTGGAATTAGGACCTGGTACTTATTCGTTGAGTGAGGGGGTGCAAGCGGGTTGGATGCAGACGACAACTAATCCGTCAGCAATTACAACGGCAAGCGGAACGGATGTAACGGAGAAGAACTTCGGGAACTTCGAGCAGGTCAGCATCAGTGGAATGAAGTTCAATGACATGGACGGCGACGGAATGAAGGATGCGGAAGATACAGGTCTTTCAAACTGGAAGATTTATCTCAACGGTTCAGCGACCGATTCCGCTACGACAGATGTTGATGGAAATTATTCATTCACCAACTTAGGACCCGGTACATATTCGTTGAGCGAAGGAGTGCAGAGTGGCTGGCAACAGACGACAAGCAATCCATCAGCGATAACAACTCAAAGCGGAACGGATGTGAGTGGAAAAGACTTCGGGAACTTTGACAAAGTCACCATCAGTGGGATGAAGTTCAACGACGTGGATGGTGACGGAACGAAAGACGCGGAAGATACCGGCATTAGTGGCTGGAAGATTTACCTATCCGGTTCGGCGACAGATTCAACGACGACGGACGTGAATGGAAATTATTCGTTCATCAACTTAGGTCCTGGAACATACTCGTTGAGTGAAGCGGTGCAAAACGGCTGGACACAAACCACGACCAATCCATCCCCGATTACAACATCAAGCGGCACAGATGTGACCGGACAAAACTTTGGCAACATTCAGTTAGGCACGATTAGTGGGATGAAGTTCAACGACATGGACGGAGACGGTGTAAAAGACGAGGGAGATAATGGTGTGAGCGGTTGGAAGATTTATATTGGCGGAGACCGGGTTGATTCGACGACAACAGATGCGAACGGAAATTATTCGTTCGTGAAT
>JACREZ010000042.1 GCA_016212665.1 Ignavibacteriota bacterium | reverse complement strand
TTCAATCGTTCTTGTTCGTTGTGAGTCATAATCAGAATTCCGTTCATGTGAATGTTCCTTCATTGGTGCAAATTCTCCAATGTCGGAAATACTGACATTTCTAAAGTGGCGAAACCCTGACATTTCTAAAGTGCTATTACAACCCGCATGTCAGCACTGATGGAGGAATTACATGGAGGCAAGCATATATTCTTCCTGCGGATGAACACCCGGCAGGCACATTAGTGGACAGCACAGATTATTACCGGACGAACGGCTTGGAAACAACCGTTTGTTATTGGATGACGTGGGTTGATTCATTGAACATGCTCGCTTCGTTTGCCGACCTGCTGATGAAAAAAAGCACCGATGGCGGCAACAGTTGGTCGTTTGATTATTCAGGATTATTTGCAAAAAAACATAATGACATCTCTATGATCGTCAAACATCCGGTTACAAATTATTACTATGCGGCAGTCGGCGATGTTGTCGGTTCGAACGGTGATTTTACCGACACGCGTTTGAAATTGGTTCCGGGAAGAATTTCCTACTCGACGAACAACGGACAAAACTGGAACATTCTTTATGATTTCAAGAAGACAGTTTCATGGCTTGCACTCGACCCGAACAATCTGAACAGAATGTATGCAACCATCAAAGATACACTCGGTGGAATTGGCGGAGTCTATGTTTGCAATAACATCATTGATTCTTCAATGTTCTGGCATCCGCTCTCTGCGCCTGCAAGAACACAGGGTCGCGCAAACTCCATTCATGTTCTTGACGACGGAACTCTCGTTTGCACATATTCGGCGCGGGATACGAACACCTACGATTTTTCAGCAAGTGCAGGTGTTTTTACCAGTACCGATGGCGGTTCGACTTGGATGGACAGCACAACATCCGGAATGATGTATTCAGTCCACAATCTTGAAATTGACCCGAACGATAATTCACAAAATACGTGGCTTGCATTTGTCACGGCAAACGGCGCCGGTCAACCGGGTGCGTATCGCACAACTAACAGAGGAGCAAACTGGACAAAAATATATTCCGGCAGTTCATACTCCTGTACATTCCATCCGGTCATCCCGAACGAAATGTATTTGTGCACGGAATCCAACGGACTTTTCTATGTCACCAACACAAATTCAAACTCCCCAAGTTTTGTTTCTCTCAGCGATTATCCTTTCAAAGGTCCCACCCGTGCTTTCTTCAACCCGTATGATTTGAATACTGTTTGGGTGATGAGCATGGGAAACGGAATGCGTTATGGCAATGCATACCATCAGGTTCATTCGATAACCGCCTCAGCGGGAACGAACGGAACAATTTCTCCCTCGGGGAAAGTGTTTGTCGGCGATGGCTTGAGCAAAGCATTTACGTTTTACCCGGATTCCGGATATCAACTCGATAGTGTTATTGTTGATGGCGTTACAGTTCCTTCTTCATCAAGTTATACATTTACTAATGTGACCGGAAATCATTCTCTTGTTGTTACATTCAAGCCGGCGGCATTTATCATAACAACATCAACAAATGGAAACGGAAGAATTTTCCCATCCGGAAATATTCCTGTGGATGCCGGAGAAACACATTCGTTTACCATCATCCCTTCACCTGATTTTATGATTGATTCGGTTATCGTTGATGGAGTAAACATGGGTTCTCTCTTTGATGTTTCATTTTCCAACATACAAGCAAGTCATTCGATTAATGCAATATTTAAGATAAGTAGTATTCAATCAGGCAACACAGCAAATCCCAATACACTTTCATCAACACAATGTATCAGAAATACAATCGACAGTTTAATGTATTCACCGGCAAAGCGCGTTATCAGCGGACAGTATCTGAATGTTGCTTTTCCAGCAAGCGCGGCGTTTGATTCGGAAGTGGTGAGTTTGTATAATCAAACAAACAAATGGGTTGGTTTGATAGGAATGAATTATCAAAAAACAGTTTCAGGATACCCGACGAATTTGTCGAGTGTGAATCAACCATTGATAGATTATTTTCATGCAGGAGGTCTTGTCGTAATCATGTGTCAGTTTAGCAATCCGTGGACAAACAATTTTTCTAATGACACAACACATCAAAGCCAACTTCTTGACCTGATTACACCCGGCACGCCTGTCTATGTCGAGTGGATACGAAGATTAGACAGTGTTGCAATCGGATTACGACAGTTACAGGATTCAGGAGTTACCGTGCTGTTTCGTCCCTTCCATGAAATGAACGCTACCTGGTTCTGGTGGGGTTCGACTGGCGCTACCACACCATCATCGGATGATTGGACTGCAATATGGATTCACATGTTCAATTATTTCACATACACAAAACAACTCAACAATCTTTTATGGGTATACTCACCGAGTGTCCGGGAATCTTACATCAATAGTTCATCGTTTAAAACTGAATTGTATTATTATCCGGGAAATAATAACGTGGATATCATCGGAGTAGATGCATATTCCGACACGCTCGATATTCCAAATTACAGTGCATTATTGGCTAAGGGAAAACCACTTGCGATTTCTGAATTTGGAATGAAGAGTAATCTTTCTACTCCTTTCAGTTATGATTATTCAACGCTCATTCATCAGATAAAAACAAAATATCCTGCTTTCCGCTACTGGATGTCGTGGAATGATTTCACAAACACTAATAATGTGCATAAATACTACAGCCTCAGAAGTCAGAACAGTACATCGTTACTCAACGACGATTGGGTAATTAACCGAAACGACATGAACCTTACGTGTGACCCTTCTGCAATCGTCAACATGAACATGACATATCAGAAGAATTGGAACATTGTTTCCTTTCCGCTTGATGGTAACGATTTCGGAACAAACGTTTTGTTTCCCTCCGCCTCTTCCGGTGCATTCATGTTTGCGAACGGATATGTTATGAAGGATACTTTAGAAAAAGGAATCGGATATTGGATAAAATTCGATTCAACAACTTCTCTTACTTTTTCGGGTACGCGACGGATGTCGGATACTGTTCTCGTAACTTCCGGTTGGAATTTAATCGGAATGATTTCTTCTCCGGTGGCAATTTCAACCATTACAACTGAACCACCGGGAATTATTTCTTCAAATTACTTTGGATATGACCTTGGCTATGTTGAAGCTCAAATACTCTATCCGGGAAAAGGATATTGGGTGAAATTCACTCAAGATGGAGTATTGATTTTCAAATAGGTGTATTGAGGTGCGGGTGTTTGAACAATTTGTAGGACAGTCATTACTGCTTGTTGTATTCAACAGAACAGAATACCTGTCCTACATCGTTCAAGTTAGTGAAATGACCGTCCTTTCACTTACCGAAAATGCTCAAACCCTCCGAACGGTAGCATCACCGACTCTCCGTTCTCTTTCACAAGTTCGATGCCTTCATGTTGGGAAACAATTTTCCCGACAACGGAAATATCATTCGTCAATGATTGTAGTTTTTCTAATTCATCTTCGCTTATGGAAAAGAGGAGTTCATAATCTTCACCGCCGAATAATGCATAATCAATTCCGCGCTCGGAAAATTCATCAGTGATGCTTTTTGTCTTTTCTAATAATGGAATTTTATGCTCGTACACTTTTCCACCCACCTTGCTTTCCTTGCAAATCCTATGAACTTCCGAAGCCAATCCATCGCTGATGTCTATCATGGAATGAACTTGAACATGTTCCATCAGAATCCGAGAAATATCAAGGCGGGGTTTCGGCATCAAATGCCTTTCTAAAACTTCAGTGTACAGAGCTAAGTTCGGTTGAAACGATTCAGCATTGCCCGCAGAAATAAAACGCTCTTTTTCGCGCTGAAGAATTTTCAATCCCGCATGTGCCGCGCCAAGAGTTCCTGTTACACAAAGCACATCGCCAACCTTCGCCCCATGACGATACGCTACTTTTTCTTTCTCTGCTTCCCCGATGAGAGTTACTGAAAGAAACATGTTTGCAACTGAGGCAACCGTATCTCCGCCAACCAGAATACATGAGTACTCTTTACAAGCAAATGCAATTCCCCGATACAGTTCTTCAACCATCTCGACAGAAATTTTCGATGGAAGCGCGAGAGAAATGACAGCGTACCGAGGAATTCCTCCCATCGCAGCAATATCGCTCAGGTTTGCCGCCATGAGTTTCCAGCCAAGGTGTTTGAAAGAAGTGTATGTCAAATCGAAATGCACTCCCTCAACAAATGCATCGGTTGTAATTAATTGAACGTTCCCTTCGGTGGGTTGATACACTGCTGTATCATCAGAAATTCCTTTGAGAAGTTGTTGCCGAAGTGAACTGTCTTCAAATTGACCTTCAACAATTGTACGGAGATGTTCAATGAGTGCGACTTCGCCGAGTGAAGAGATTGGAGTATTCATGTGGTGTTTTCTAAAATAAAATGGACTCTGTTTGCTCAGAGTCCATTTGAGATACTTTTACTATTGTTGATTCCGTTAACTGGAAATACCAAGCGCTTTGTTCAACGCATCTGCAAAAAACTCTTTCGAGCGAACGCCAACGAACGACTGGACGATTTTTCCGTTTTCGTCCACGATAAACGTCGTGGGAATTGCATTGATGTTCCCATATGCAGATTCAATGTCATCATTCGCGATTACTATTTGATACGAGATACCGGCTTTTTGAACGAACGTACGGACATCCTCCAGCACATCGCTACCGCGGTCGGTGGAAATTCCAATAAAACGAACGTTCCGGTCTCCGTACTCTTTGCTTAACGCAATCAAGTCGGGGAGTTCCATTTTACACGGACCGCACCACGTTGCCCAAAAGTTCACTAATGTCACTTTTCCTTTGAATGAATCAAAGTTCGTTGCTTGACCGTTTGCATCGGTGAACGAAAAATTCGGAACCATACCTTCCCGTAATTGTACGTTCTCAATTTCGGAAACATTCTGTGAGACGGAAGTGGAATTGGATTGTTGTGTGTTTGCCTGTTCCTTTTCTTTCTTCGAACAACCCGTGACAACGAGGAATAAAAAGACCAAAATAAAAATGGAAATATATTTCATTGCGTACCTTATTTACTTTCTGTGATGTAATTTAATAAATCTTCTTTATCAATATCTGCCATTGTGCAACAAACGGTAGAATCAACAATCCGAACGATGAGTGTACAATCGGAAGAATGGTGGCGAACATACATTCCCGTCCTTAGCAATTCTTCCTTGATTTCTTCCGGAAGAAACAATCCCTTCCCTTCCAGCACATCCTGCAATCTGGCTTGAAAAATATAAATTGGCTCGCTTCCGTATTCATACAAGACATGAGCAACCTGAGCATCGTTGTAGTTCGAGAAGATTCCGCCTACTAAACGACACCGTTTCATGTCGGGAACGCTGACTTTGAAGTCTGCCTTCTGCGCGAAAAACTGCTCGACATCGAACTTATCGCCTGATGAGATTTGAGGAAGCAATGAACCCGCCAACATCTTATCAAAATTATTGTATGTTTGATGGATGATGTCTGCATCGCTCGGCGCTGCGTGGGAATGATGCACTTTTGATTGCGGATAGAAAACCATGAGGAGAATTATTGCAAGCGCACCGCTAAATACAGCAACCGGTTTCCATGATATTCGAAATGGATTCAATGAGAACCATGAACCGCGTACAGGCTGAGGAGATTCTTGCCTGAGTTGAGAGAAAATTCGTTCACGAATATGCGGAGGGGTTGCAATCCGGTGAAGACGTTGCCGTACAATTCGTTTTGCCATACTGTGCAATTCAAATTCGTTGCGACAGTGCGTACAGTGTTCGAGGTGTTGTTCGATGGATGATTGTTCGTCAGCCCGTAGTTCACCATCCAGAACTGCGGGAATCAGTTCAGAAACATTTTTACAATTCACGAGAAGTTAACCTTTTATCAAAAATCCGATATTAATTCCTTAATGTTGAGTAACGTAGCCGCGCTGTTTCGCGTATTCATACAATTGAGTTTGTAACATCTTACGCGCTCTATGTAACCGTGAGCGAACCGTTCCAATCGGGCAATCAACAAACTCGGCAATTTCTTCATACGGCAGACCTTCAATATCACAGAGAATAATCACCGTACGAAAATCTTCAGGCAAGGATTCCAAAGCAGAAGTTACTTCGTCATCAAGCAAACCGCCGAATATTTGTTGCTGTAAGTCGTTTGGGTCGGTTGACTCAGCGCGGATTTCGTTGTAGAAATTTTGAATTTCTTCGTAATCAACCTTGTCCGGTTCACGTTTATCTTTCCGGTACATGTTGATGTACGAATTTTTCATAATCTTGAACAACCATGCTTTCAGGTTAGTTCCCTTCTCAAACTTATCCCAAAAACGATACGCCTTCAGGAATGTTTCTTGAAGAAGGTCATCGGCTTCATCCCGGTCTCCGGTCATCCAATGAGCATAATTATAGAGTAAATTCATGTGGGGCGCGGCATCACGCTCGAACTCGATGTGACGTGAACGAGTACCGGCATCTAAGGCTGGGGCTGCTTGCATGGTAATGGAATACTGTTTAAATGAAAAATCAGTGAGATTTTCAGACAAAAAGTAGAAAAGATGTTATAAGCAGATGTCCTGTAGTTTTTTTTCAGTAATTCCGGGTAAATAATACAAAATGTTTTTCAGAGAAGCAACATTTCCCGTTACTTCACTAATACGATTTTCCTGTCGAACTTGTTGCTGTTTGTCATCAGTCGGACAAAATAAACCCTGTTTGCATGATTTGATGCATCAAACATGGAAAAATAAAAGTCCCGCAACGAGCAGGACTTTGAATGACGGGATTTGGTTTCGCATTACTTGTCATCGCGTTTATGAAGAAACGCACATTCCATTTTTCTCACTTCCGCTCCATCGTGAATAAGATATGTTCCCCCCTCCCACATATTTGCTCCGCCGTATTCTCCATCTTTGTTGATTGCATAAAACGTAACACTATGTTTGAATCTTCCCTTTTCATCTAACAATCGTTTTTCTTTACAACGATGTTGAACTCTCTCACACGCCATAAGACATGCCTGTTCGGGAGATTTCCCTTGTCGCATCCATTCGACAATCATTGCCGAACTGAGATTGAGAAGATTTGCTTCGCCACGTCCGGTCGAGCCGGCGCTTCCGACTTCATTATCGCAAAACAAACCCGCTCCGATAATAGGCGAATCACCCACCCGACCGGGAATCTTGAATGCAAGTCCGCTTGTCGTCGTGCAACAGGAAAGATTGCTGTGCAAATCAATCGCGCTGATGTGAATGGTTCCGTATGTGCGTCTGTATTTGGAAATGATTTCTCCAATATCTGTATCTTCAATCGTGTGTGGCGGAAGCCAGTCATCTTCTTTGCTGAGATTTTCTTTCCACTTCAACCAAGCCTCGCGCGCTTTCTCGGTGAGCAAATTTTCTTCCTGAAACCCATGTGCCTTTGCAAACCTCAACGCGCCTTCTCCGACAAGCAGAACATGGTCAGTTCGTTCTAACACTAACTTTGCAACTT
The DNA here is from genome assembly GCA_016212665.1 of Ignavibacteriota bacterium. Lineage (NCBI taxonomy): Bacteria > Pseudomonadati > Ignavibacteriota > Ignavibacteriota bacterium. Next base: position 7,064 of record JACREZ010000042.1, on the reverse strand, counting down.
TGGATGGATTCTTGATATTCCGGATTGACGCAACTGAACCGCCGCGGAAACTTGGTCCATGCCAAACGGCGGCGTCAAGTTCAACCACTCCATCTTCATTGGGCAAACCACCGTACCCGACGCTCATATCGTTGGGGTCATCCTCGACAATATTTACTCCGGCTACGATTGCATCTAAAGCATCGCTCCCCTTTTTGATGAGTTCCATTGTTTTGTCAAGCGCTTTCGTTCCGTTCCCGCTTGAAATTGCAATCGGTTTGAACGCCTTGCCTTTCGTTTGCACCGTTGCAATTGCAGGTGAAAGAACCGGTGATGCCAATGCAGCAACGCCGGCAATTGCTGTGGTTTTAAGAAAGTCGCGACGATTAAAATTGTTCATTGTTATCCTTTATTGATTTATTTACGGCTCAAATGTAACCAGAAGATTGGGGAAAATCAATTTTATTGATTCGCCTCCGATTTTCATTACCATGATTCATACTTCCACACTTCAACTACGAACAAATGGTTCCAGCGATGTCATTGATTTGACTTCTAAAGTTGAAACCGCGCTTTCGGCTTCAGGAGAGAGAGGGTGCGACTCACTTTTCTTTTAAAGAGCAGAACTTAGTCAAAAGTTGTTTGGATCATTTAGAGAAGTGAGTCGCACCTGCTCAACCATCAAGTTGTTTTTTTAACTGTTCGATTTTTTGTTCGAGTTGAGTTCGTTGCTGAGGAAGTAATGCCTCGTTCAGCAAAGAACGATATTCGGTAAGAGCATCCCGTTTCAGATTCATATTCTCGAACGCGCGCGCAACCAACATTCGTGTTTCGAATTGCTTAACTAACGCAGGATACAATCGGTACACTTGCTTGGTTTTCAATACTCCGGTTTCATCGTACCCGTTTTCGAACAACACCTTTGTACCGTTTAACTGAAGAACTCCAATCTCGCCATTGGTTGAAAGTTTTTCTGTCATTCCTTTGGAACTGCCGTGAACGGTCGTGGTTTGCGGGATGTTAATTTTCTGTTCCTTCTCCGGAAGCGAAATCGAACGGACCTGTTCCATTGCAAGTTTCAACAAGAACTCGTCCTGAGATAAATCCCGTAAATCCGAAACATCAACAATCACCTGTTCCGGGACAACAATCTTCTTCCCATCTTCCAAAATAATTGTCGCTGATGAATGTTTTTCCAATTTCATCGAGTCATCCGGTTTCAGCACATCGCCAACGGCAACATTCTGCCATTCTTCCGCCGCTCCATGACGAACGAAGACTTCGCCCTTCAAGGCAGTGACTTTAAACTGTGCAGTCAAACCTGCTGTCAGTATCAAACAAAATAATGTTAAAGAAATTAACTGTCTCATTGTTCTACCTTTCTTTATTCTACAATCTGTACATCAACTACGCGAACCCAGCCTTTCACTAAACCGGCATTGAGTTCCGCTTCCTGAAAATATGCTTCGGCGCCGATACGCCACGCCTCATCAAATCCTTTTCGAATTACCGTCGTCTCCACCGGAACCCAGACAGTTTCATTTCCCGATTCATTCTTTCGCACAACAAACCGTTTCGGGTTCTCGCTGATGAGTTGCGATGATGACGGTTCGATTCCCGTATCAAACATCAAATAAATATGAGATTCATTCGGATTCTCCGGCGGAACGACATCAACAAATGCCGTTGCAATTCCGATGTTCGAGAGCAATGTTGCATACGCAACTGTCATGTCATCGCAATCACCGCCGTGCAATGTCAACGTTTCAGAGGGATACTGCACATAATCCTGTGAGAGTTTCGGGTCGTTTACATAAACAAGTTTTGTTGCAAATTCATTGAACAACAATTTCGCTTTGACAAACAATTGCAGTTGTTGTTGGATTGAATCTAAATACGAATCCGCCTGACTGAGGACATTTCGTGTCAGCCGATGAATTGCCGGGTCGCCAGGCGTGATAAAATAATTGAGCATCGTTACATCGCCATTCCACTCATTGCGTCCATGAACAAGCACACGCGCCTGATAACTATCGTCGTAGTCCTGAACAGGCGAGGCGGAGACAAACACTTCTCCGTCGAGCACCGCCAACGAACTGATTGCATTCACCGCTTCACTGAAAACAGCATAGAACGGAATTTCCAGCAACTCATTTGGTGCGATGGTTTGCGGCGATGTCACCGTCGGTGAATCCATCAACCGCTCAACATAAAAGCTCACTTTCGCATTGACCGGATTAGAGGAAATATTTCGCACCCGCGCTTTTCCAATCGGTCGGAATGCATGAACGGACGACGACGAAGGAAACACATCGCTCATCATTTCAACATATTCGATACGAGCAAGTTGCTCGTGCGTTCTTCCCAAATCAACAGTCAGACTAAGAGAAATTCTGTCGCTTGTGTATGGATTGAACTCGATGTTCTCAATTCCTGATTCTTCAAATTGATTGATGTCCACTGTTCCCTGCCTGTTTGATTGGTCGGTGAACCTGAGATAACTTATATCAGCCCGGACAAATTGATACGAACCGCCTATCCCGAAAGCGAACGCTTCCGAACTAAACGAGTGTTCGTTGTTGAAATACATTCCGCCTCGTAGTTGCAAAAACTCCGCAAGCGTCCACTCGCCGCCGATTCGTACGCGCTTCTTCGTGTCAGCATCAACACCGAATTTCACTCTTCGGATTCCTGTGTAGCCGATTCCTGCCTGAAGCGCCTTGTCGGTTTTCAATTTGTATTGTTCCGCTTCTGTTGGAAGTTGTGTTTCGGTCAAGTGAAAAAGATTCTTCGCCGTGAGTCCGAGTTTCCATGAAGGCAGAATATTCCACAACATTCCGAAATCCACATCCCACGCGTTCCCTTCATAGTTCAAGACATCAGACCGGATAACCGAATTCGTATCAACGGAATATTTCGTGTCGGTAATTTTTGTTTCGAGAAAGCGGGCAGAAAATCCGAGTGCAAGTTCCTCATTCAATCGTACAGCATATCCCAAACTATATCGCTCTGTATAGTTGATTGTTTTATCATACGTGCTAACGACCGGGTTGGATGAATCCTGAATGACGAAGGTTGAAGGAACGACAAACTCCAATACATTTCCGGGAGTCAGTTGCATCGCCGCGGCATGGTCATTGAGAAATCGTTTTCCCGCCGCAACCTGATGAAGACTAACGGAACTTGATGAACCATAAAGCGGTGCAAAATACGATGCTTCGATTTGCCAATCTCTCAGCGAAACAAGTCCGGCAGGATTCCAATCGAGCGAGCCGATGCCTTCTGCAAAAGCAGAATAGCCGGCGATGCTTGTTGCTCGTGCCGACTTGAGTGATTGTGAACTTGTGGTTAATGAATACATCATGAGGATGCTCGCTAATGCCCACAAGGTGCGGCTTGGTGGCGAATATTTCATTGCGCAGTTATCGCTTCACATTATACACGATATGATGAACATACGAAGCATTGACCAACACTTTTGTCGGATAGCCGGAAATCGTTGTCGTCGTGTTCTTCTCAACAAGGAATGAAAAGAGAAACGCATCGTGTGCGCGGGGAAGCGATTGCAACATCGCCGTTGGTATAATGATGCCTTGCCCTCGCTTTGCCACTTTGAATTTCAGAATCGGTTTGGAATCGAGGTCTCGTGGGTGCGATGGCTTACGACGGATAAAGACGGTGACAAATTCCACATCACCGGAAATCTTCACCATTAAATTTTTCGTGAGCGAAACGACTTCACCGGATAAAGGCGCTTCGACATTTATTACCGGAGTTGATTTGAGTGTGAACGAAAAAGGAGAAATATTCCCAACACCGCTTGCCGTCCATGTATAATTTTTGTTCGATTCATATTCAAACCCGCGTCCGCCCACACCGTCTCTATTGTAGAGTATATATTGCGGACCAACGAGCGTATCTCGAAGCGGAATTGATGAAAGCAGGAATCGCCTCCATGGCTTGAACAAGGTCAAATCATTAATTCTCATTTCACCTACATCAATCGTATGATAGCCAATCGTATCGCCGTTTCTTATCAAAGGCTGTGTTTGGTTGAAGAAAATCGCTTGTGCAATAGAAGCGGTATGATGTTCCGTTCCGGCATCGAATCGTGCGCCACCGATAATGATTTGTCCGTATGCTCGACCGCTCAACGTCGCGAAGTAACCGCCGGAGTCAATCTCTGAATTGTTCGGATTCAATACTTCATCTTTGCTTGATGTCGTATCAATCTCAATTGCTTGCGGCGGAGTTGATTCATCAACCAATTCGATTGGTCCCGGCTTTTCACACCCGGTGAACAGAATCAAACAGATTGTTAATATTGAAAGAAGATTTTTCATGTTCTTATAAAGAATGGAAAGTCCCCTGCCCTCTCCCACTATTAGAGAGGACAGGGAACTTGGAACAATCAATTAATTACCGTTTCCTCTTCGTACATCATACGGGAAACCCCAAAGTCCGCTTGAGACCGGCATTGCATCATCATTGAGCGAACCCCACGAGTGAACATCAAGCACGACATTGTATCTGCCGATGAATCTGCCGAAGGGAAGATGCGCACGAAACGTTCGTTCATACACCCGTTCGACTCCACCTGCAGTAGGTGTTTCGCTCACCATTCTCATCCGGGCACGGTCGTGTCCTCTGTCTCCGAACCATCGGAACGCAACTGCTTCGGAAGAATCATCCGAACTGACAACGGTTAATCGTACTGTCATCGTATCGCCATGACGGACGACCGGAACGCGGTCACGGTTTGCACCGAGTTTCAGCCACGTGTGTAAAGGATTCGTGATTGTATAAGTATCCGCAGGTGCGATCACCTCGAGTTTTTCAATATCAAACTTGTTTAATGAATCGGGAACTATTCCGCCTGCTACTAACGAAATTGCAATGGGTTTCCAATTCCGTCTTGGATTATCCGTAGATGCGACACGGATAAATTTTACTCTTCGCTGAACGCGTTCGCTGAAGGGCTTACGGATAATAGTATCCGCATGATGGGCAGTATCTTCATACGATGCCGCAATCACTAAATGTCCCCGAAAAACTTTTGTCATGGTTGCAACCGCTACTGAATCTCCTTCACGAAAAACTGTAACATCGCGATCAACCGAGTTTACACGACGTCCCCATTTAAAGACTTTGACCGGGATTGTTGTTTTGCTGAAGCCGTACTTTTCCCATTCCATTTCGTCCGGGTCACTGATAGTGGCTTCATCCGATTCGGAAAATTCCGCAACGGAATCAACGGAGGTTAACATTTCTTCGATTGCCTGAGCATCGGTTGTTGGCGGAGTTACCGCATCGTCCTTCGAGCAACCCACAAGCGCTACAAACAGAGCGAACAACACGAGAAGATGAAGATGTTTCATAAGAGTATTCCTTATAATTATTGATGAAATATAAAACTTTTATTAATAACCACCCCGGTACTCTTCCACACGCCCGCACGCGATTGGTTAATTAAGTAAGTACCGGGGCAGCGTTATGGCTGTTCTAATTACAACCACCGTGCCAGCCGGTTTGAATTGATGAAACAGTTGAATCCTGTTTACTATTGAAGATTTGTAAAAAACTCACGCAATGTGAACTGCGGGAAAACGATGGAAGGAATGCGGGAAGATTGAATTTCAGGCGGAAATCAGAGGAATCTGCTCATCGGTTGGCATTGAGTGTGGGAGGATGTACTGCTGAACAGAAGATCGAGGAGAGAAGAATATATGTTATGCTCGAAGGCATTTTCCGTATTTCATTTTCAAATATTTGTATCTCCATCGGTTCATAATGAGCGTGTTGCCGAATGGTCATTGCGAGCACAGCGAAGCAATCTCACTATTGAAAGTAGAACGAAATGCGGGATTGCTTCGTCGCTTCGCTCCTCGCAAAGACACTTTTCGGTATTCGGCAACACGCTCATAATGTACTTGTAACGTTACCGACGCGGAGCGTCAGGCTTACCGTTCCAACGCCTGATAATTGACCGGAACGCGGGAACCGGAGGAATATGAATTCCCCGTGTTGTTGTATTGTTTTTATCTAACACTATCTGTCCTGCTACGTCGCTTTTTGTCCAGTATGCTTTCCCGGGTTGTATTGTATCGCTGACTGTGTAACCATTATGATATCCGAAGAATGGTGATAGTTGCATGTTTGATGGATTTGTTGATATGTTGCTTCTTGCTATCGGCGTACTGATACTTCCTATCATGTTCCATCCCTCAATTACCTCTAACGTATCGTTGTTAATTTGAAATCCGGTAATCAATACAGTTTGGTTTCCAGAAAATTTCAACCAGTATCCGATTCCATTTTTTAAGCTCTCCTGTGCGATGTATCCTCCATCGTACTGGAATGCCTGAGATGTTGATGTCGGATATATTGAATCTTTCAATGTATTGACCAATTCCATGGGAACAGAAATCATATTCCAGTTATCATTCAATGTTACTTCTAATGTCTGAGTTTCACCGGTCGTAAAATTTTCAATATTTGACCAATCACTGCTTCCCGCAGTATTCTTTGCACGAACCCGTGCAAAATATTTTTTGCCCTTCTCTAAATTTACTGTGTCTATGATTGTTGTTAGTGTTGAATCATCAATTGCTAGTGTTGTGAATAGTGAATCTCCGATTTGTAATACATAATTATCGGTTCCAAAAACATTATTCCACGATAGAATTACATTCTGAGGAAGATTAGTATCGCGAACTAATATTGAAAAATTTGATGGAGTGTTAGGTGTTATTGGTGTTTCGTATTCTATAATGTTTCCTAAATGTAAATCTTGTTCTCCACGTAACTTTGCTAATTTAAAATTTTCAGCAATCCAAGTTTGACTATTATCGACCAAAACCCAATCGGGCATTGCGGCAATATTAGTATTCATATTACTAAGATAAGAATTTACAGAACTTTTAACAAGTGCTCTGCCAATTTCGTGTGTAATAGCACTTTAGAAATGTCAGGGTTTCGCCACTTTAGAAATGTCAGTATTTCCGACATTGGAGAATTTGCACCAATGAAGGAACATTCACATGAACGGAATTCTGATTATGACTCACAACGAACAAGAACGATTG
>JACREZ010000041.1 GCA_016212665.1 Ignavibacteriota bacterium | reverse complement strand
CAATCGTTCTTGTTCGTTGTGAGTCATAATCAGAATTCCGTTCATGTGAATGTTCCTTCATTGGTGCAAATTCTCCAATGTCGGAAATACTGACATTTCTAAAGTGGCGAAACCCTGACATTTCTAAAGTGCTATTACACATCTTTTTTTTGCAGGCATTTAAGTTTTCTCTTCCCCACTTTTTTCTTACCTTTCCACTCGTGTGGAATATCCTCAATTCAATTCTAATGTTTTTCATTCAGCAGTCACAGCATGAAACTGTTTACAAGTAAACGCGTCAAAATTCTTCTTATCACTTTTGCAATTCTCACTTCGCTTTTTGCAATCGTCGGGTTCTTTGTTCTTCCGGGATATATCAAACCGAAATTGATTGATACTGTTTCCAACTACACAGGTCGGCAAGTGCATGTCCGAGAACTTCGCATCAATCCTTTTGCGCTTTCTCTTACATTGACTGATTTCGGTCTTGCCGATAAACAATCGAACAAATTTTTGGGTGCGCATGAACTGTATGTCAACATCGAACTCAAATCCTTCTTTACCGGAACATACACCTTTTCGGAAATCAGCATTGATAGTCCGTATGTCCTGTTCAAAATATTTCCCGACAGCACAACGACGTTTACCAATCTTACTCCTGCCGAACCGGCGCAACCTGAACAGAAAGAATCAACTCCACTTGTCATCGAGAAATTCAGCATTCGTCGCGGCAGTACAGTGTTTGAAGACCAGACACGCCCGACTCCGTTCTCCGCTCGGTTTGATTCGTTGAGTTTTTCTTTGACTGATTTTACCACGCGCCCGCAGGAAAACGGATTGTATTCATTCGATGCGCAAACCGAACAGGGAGAACATCTTTCATGGAAAGGAACGGTGACAACTGTTCCGCCCCGTTCCTCCGGTTCGTTCAACTTGTCCGGTGTAAAGGCGCGTCGGATATGGGAGTTCATGCAACATCGCTTTCTTTTTGAAATTACCGACGGAGTACTCGCGATAAAGGGCAACTACGATTTTTCTTTCGAGAACGAGAAACCGGAATTTCGCATCAACAAGAGCGAAGCAATTGCAAGCGCGTTGACAATCATCGAAAAGGATACGCGAGATAGTATTGCCTCGGTTCCCAATGTCGGACTGAGCGGATTTGAATTTGATTTTCAAAAGCAAAGCGTCCGTATCGGTAGCATTATTGCAGATTCTGCATTGCTGTTCACCCGGCGGGATTCGGAAAACAACTTCAGCATCAAAACGGTACTCAAACCAATTCCCGACAAATCACAGCAAGAGAGTTCTGTGTGGGATTTTCGTTTAGACAAAACCGAGTTGCGCAACTCTACCTGTTTTGTGTTTGACCAAAACACAACTCCCGCAACAACAATTTTACTCTCACCGCTCCAACTGACAATGGAAAATTTTCACATGGATTCGAATGAACCATCGAAGTTGACTATTGCCACCGGAATAAATAAGGCGGGAACAATCAGAGTGAAAGGGACGATGATTCCGTTACCGATTTCCTCCGACTTTGAATTGAATTTTTCCAACGTTGGCCTGCAACCGTTTCAATTATTTGTAGATAAGTTTGCACACCTTACTATCGAATCGGGAAGCCTTTCGCTTGATGGAAACTTCACTTACAAAGAGAAAGGAAGCGACGCAGATAAAACATTTCGTGGCTCTGTAGCAGTTGATTCGTTCAGAGCGACTGACCAGAAACTTCAGGAAGATTTTCTCCGATGGAGCCGGCTTGAATTGAACAGCATTGACTTTCAGAGTAATACAAATTCATTCACCATTGATGAAATCATTTTGACAAGACCATATCTCCGGGCAATTATTGATTCAAGCCGAAAGACAAACTTCCATTACATAATGGCGATGGGAAGCGATAGTGCAATGCACGATACGAGCAAGCCCAAGAATCAGATGAAAACAAAAATCGGAGGAATAACAATTGCCGACGGCTCAATGAATTTTACCGACCTCTCGCTCACTCCAAATTTTGCAACCGGAATTCATGAACTCAACGGAACCATCACAGAATTGAGTTCGGAACAACTCACACATGCAACCGTTGACATCAAAGGAAAAGTTGACCAATACGCTCCTGTCAACATCAAAGGAGAAATCAACCCGCTCAGTGAGGATGTTTATACCGATATTATCATGCAATTTCAAAATATTGAGTTGACGACTTTCACTCCTTACTCCGGGAAATTTGCAGGATATAAAATTGACAAAGGAAAGTTGTCGCTCGACCTCCGGTACAAACTCAACAAAAATTATTTGCAGGGCGAAAATCGTGTCGTTGTTGACCAACTCACACTCGGCGAAGAAGTCGAAGGACCGGATGTAACAGGAATGCCTGTGAAATTGGCAATTGCCTTGCTCAAAGACCGTCACGGAGTGATTGACCTTGATTTACCTGTCGAAGGAAATCTCAACGACCCGGAATTCAGTATTTTCCCGATCATCATAAAAGTGCTGGTGAATACCGTAACGAAAGCAGTGATGGCGCCGTTTGCATTCATCGGAAGTTTGTTTGGCGGCGGTGAAGATTTGAGTTACGTTCAATTTCAGCCCGGTTCAGATTCACTCGAAGCAGAACAGGTTTCGAAACTTTCTACTGTCGCAAAGGCGCTCTCCGAACGACCGGAACTCCGGCTCGATATACGCGGACTATATTCAGACTCGCTTGATAAAAAAGCGATGGTGATTCGAGCATTACAAAGACAACTACGCACCAACAAAGACGTGACAGGAAAAGAACGGCTTTCGGAGACGGAACAACTTCGCGTGCTTGAACTTTACCGAACAACATTCGGTATCAGCGCCGATAGTTTGATTCCGAAAAAAGATGCAGTCGGCAACGAACTTCAACCTCAGGAACGCCAGCAGAAATTGGCAGAGTCTGCGTTACACCGACTTCTTGCTTCCGTTCAAATTTCGAACGAAGAACTTCGCGCTCTTGCAATCAAACGGTCAACGGAAATTAAAAATCGTCTTGTCGCATTCGGAAATGTAACCGAATCAAATATCTTTTTGCTTGATGCTCAATCTGACGCAGAAATAGTTGACGGGAAAATTCAAATAACGCTTGCGTTGGATGCAAAATAACCCCATATTCCTTCGCTTGCATGAACTGAACTAAATCTATATTTTCACTCAGAAAACGAATCTAATACAGTTTGCATTACAAGCACGGTTATTAAACAATGCTGAGAAACATATTCCAAAGCATTACCGGGAATTTGGGTTCCCGAACAGAGAACATTTTCCCGTGACGAAATCATTCGACAAATTCGATCTGTCATCACTTAAACCACAAGAGTTTTTCAACATTCAACATTTCTTGAAGATTCATTAATATTTTTGATGGAAAAGCATTGGTGATTCTTAGCAAAAGAGACCATGCAATCAAAACAATGTTTACTGTTACAGAAAAAAAATATGTAGAAAGAAAAACTGATAGAAAGTATTGGAAAGAACTCAGACTGAAAGAATTTAACTTTGAGTAACCTTCAAATACAAAACCTTGTCAAAGAATATTTGTAATATCTTCAGTGGTTGTTGGAAAAAGAAATAACCGCCGAGGAATTGGATTACATGTTTCATTTACGCGACCGTATTGAGGAAGCAAAGATGAGTTTAGGGGATTTGGACAGCGTATTACAAATGAACGCAAGGGAAATTCTCAAACACAAATCTATTTTTGAACAGCCGATGACAGAGAATTGGTGGTGGAACCTGAAAACATGGCAACGACTTGCAAAACAGTCCGGTTCGTTTTCAAAAATCAGGAAACCTCTGCGTAAAGACTTTGCTTATACTTAATAATTCTTCTGAACTGGGAGAATAAGGAACTGAAGAAACTCACTGACACGACGTACCGATACGAGCAGTCACCTGTGTTTCTGGAAAAAAAATAATTCTACACATTTTTCAGACCTCCCTCCAACAAGAATATACTTGCCGATTACGTATGCGGCAAACTCTCCACCAACATCGGGTCTTTGACCGGAATGAGATTATGTTTCGCAAGTGATTTGAACGTAAGATAAAAGAATCCGGCAATCGCCGCAAGAAATGGACCGAGTTCCCAGACGTTCAATACCGGCGCATCGGGCATGAACGGAGGAAGAATCATCCAGAACAAATCAATCCAGTGACCAATCATGACGATGATGCAAACGCGAAGAAGAAATCCTTCGCGCATCTTCGTCCATGCGGGAAGAAGCGCTATAAACGGAATCACCCAGTTGAACACAACATTGATGATGGTAAAAATGAGCCAACTCCCTTTTTCGCGATTTACCATGTAGGTTACTTCCTCGGGAATGTTGGAATACCAGATAAGCATGTACTGACTGAACCAGATGTACATCCAGAAGGTGCTGAACGCGAAGATGAGTTTACCGAGTGAATGAAGATGTTGTTCGGTGAGAAGATGCTCGAACGGTCCCATCCGCTTGAGAAGGAGAACAATAAGCGTAATGACTGCAAGTCCGTTCAGGAACGAGCCACAAAAATTGTAGATGCCGAAAATTGTGCTGTACCAGTGCGGCTCGAGAGACATAATCCAATCCATACTCGCGAGCGTAAACGTCAACCCGAACACCACAAGAAATATTGCCGATGCGGTCTTGCTTCGCTTCGTGTATTTGATTTCTCCGTTCTCGTCTTGTTTGCGCGAAAGTTTGACAATTGTGAATGCAAATCCAATCCAAAGTGCAATATAAATGACTGTCCGAATCACAAAGAACGGAACATTCAACCAAGCAGTTTTTTCTCTGAGAATGTGGTCGCCTGCAACAACATCGGTATGACTCCATTCGTAGAGAGAATGAATTCCCAGCATCGTCAATAACATAACAATCCCCGAAGCAGGGAGAATCGCTGTCATGGATTCCGGAACACGTCGGATTGCTGTTGCCCATCCTGCATTCGAAACATATAACAACGCCATAAACACAACCGCCGCAACACCGATTCCGAGGACATAATAATTCGCGAGAAGCAAACTCGCCCACGTCCGTTGCGGAACAAACACAATTCCAACCACCGTCACCACCGAGCCGATGATGGTCAGCAACAGCAAGTTCTTCATCAATTGCGGTGATGGAGTAAATCGTTTGATATGAATATTTGATATCATGGTATCGTTAAATGGTGATTCGGTTATTGGTTAATTTGTGTCGGCTTCACTTTGTCACCGTCGCTCCCACGCCCTCTACTCCCTTGTTCAAAGTAGTAGAAGCAGTATCCTTCATTTGTTGAAACGTTTTCTTCTGCAACGAACGGACATACGAGACGACTCTCCACCTATCCATCCGCTGAACCTGTGCAATAAGTGACGGCATATTATTCTGTCCGTACGTGACGATGTGATACATTTGTCCGTCTTTCATATTCATCGCTTTTTCGGCAAACAGAGAAGGCGGCGGCGGAAATCCTTTCTTCACAACATTGCCATCACCCAAGCCACCCGCGCCATGACAAGGCGAGCAAATGTTTGCAAATACGGTCGCACCCCGCTCTATTTCTTTTTCAAGTGTATTGGCAACCGGGTTCGTTAGTTCTTCCCCGGCACGCTTTGCATCTTCGGGGGTTGCCTTGTAATGAATCGGAAAATATTCGTGTGCGGTAGTTCCTTCGACCGGCGACTGTAGTGTTTTTCCATCTGCAAAATGATTGTTCTCGGCTTGGGCATCATATGGTACAGATTCGACCATACCGGGAATAAATTCCTGATTGCGTTGTGTGTAATCCCGCTTCAAAAACCAAATCGAAACGACAACCACAACAAGCATGACGAGTAACACCATATTGAGCATTGCTCTCATGATTGAAACGCCTCCTTCACATTCAACAATCCGCCGGAAGTTTCAATCCGCTCTTCCATCTCTACAAGATGGAACGGCTGAAACATGTCTCGTATCTTTCGGATATCGAACGCGGCGTCTGTTTGTTCAAGCACAAGCACAAAACGATTATCAGTTGCGCCGGAAAAATTCACTTTGGGTTTCTTCCCCGGTTGTAATTTACTGATGATGAGGAATGTCAACACTGTTCCTACCCCGGCAAAGAGCACCATAATTTCAAACGTCACCGGAACAAACGCAGGCACCGACTTGAACGGCTTGCCTCCGACGTTCAACGCCCAACTCGAAGCAGAAGTCCAGATTTGAAATCCTAACTTAGCCACCGCACCTGTCAATCCAAGCGCAAAACAAACAAATGGCAATTTTGATTTCTTCAAACCCTGCGCGGCATCAAGTCCGTGAACAGCGTACGGAGTGAACACATCAACAATCTTGTAGCCGTTCTCCCGCGCGGCATTCGTCGCACCGAGAATGTCGTGTTCGTGTTCAAATACAGATACTAATAATCTCTTACTCATGCTTGGAGACCTTTCCATATCCAAGAACTGCCTTCACCTCTCCAATAGAAATCATCGGAAGCAATCTTGCAAACAACAGGAAGAGTGTGAAGAACAAACCGAAACTGCCGATGAACGTGGCTACTTCAATCGAAGTCGGAGAGTAACTTGCCCAACTTGCAGGAAGATAATCGCGAGTCAGTGAAGTCATAATGATGACAAACCGTTCGAACCACATTCCGACATTGATGAAAATGACGATGAAGAAAACGAAAACGAGATTCGTTCTGATTTTTTTTGACCAGAGAAGTTGCGGCACAAACACATTGCAACTGAACATCATCCAGTATGCCCAAGCATACGGACCAAACGCGCGATTGATGAACGTGAACCGCTCGTACTCGTTGCCGGAATACCACGCTGTAAAAAATTCCGTCATATACGCCATGCCGACAATACCGGCAGTTGCGATGATAATCTTACACATCGCTTCAACGTGGTGCAATGTAATGTATTCTTCAAGATGCATCACTTTTCTGACAATCAACATTAGAGTCAACACCATTGCGAAGCCGGAAAAAACCGCGCCTGCAACGAAGTATGGCGGAAAGATTGTCGCGTGCCATCCGGGAATTACTGACGTTGCAAAATCCCAACTGACAATTGTGTGAACTGAAACAACGAGTGGCGTTGCCAATCCTGCAAGAAGCAAATAGACAGTTTCATAATGCCTCCATGTTTTGTTCGAACCGTTCCAACCGAGACTGAAAAAACCATAGAGTTTCTTTTTAATGTTTGAAACTGTTCTGTCGCGAAGCGTCGCCAAATCAGGAATCAATCCAACATACCAGAATACAAGAGAGATAGTAAAGTACGCGCTGATGGCGAACATATCCCACACAAGCGGGGAACGGAAATTCACCCACAACGGACCGCGCATGTTCGGGTACGGAATCACCCAGAATGCCAGCCACGGTCTGCCCATGTGAATAATCGGAAAGATGCCCGCGCACATCACGGCAAAAATCGTCATCGCTTCTGCAGAACGGTTCACCGAGGTTCTCCATTTTTGTCTGAACAAAAAGAGAATTGCACTGATGAGTGTGCCTGCGTGACCGATACCAATCCAGAAAACAAAGTTCGTGATGTCAAACGCCCAGCCGACCGTGTTGTTCAATCCCCACGTTCCGATGCCGGTGAATAATTGATAGATAACCGCGGTTGCGCCAAGAACAAACATCGAGAATGAAACAAGAAATGCAATCCACCATGGAAGCGACGGTTTTCTGTCGAGCGGATTCGCGATGTCGCTTGTTACATCAGCATACGATTTGTTGCCGAGAATAAGCGGCTTGCGGAGAATTGAAAATACTTCAGACATGCGCCGATTCTCCTTCCTCACGATTGTGAACAAGCGTCATATATCCGACAGACGGGCGGACGCCGATTTCTTCCAATACACCATAGTGCCGGGGATTATTCATTTGTTTGACAAGTTCACTCTTCGGGTCGTTCATATCTCCAAATACAATTGCTTTTGCCGGACACGATTGAGCACAGGCAGGCAGAATTTCTCCGTCACGCACTGCGCGTCTTTCTTTCTTTGCCTGAATTTTCGCTTCCTGAATTCGTTGAACACAGAGCGAACATTTTTCCATGATGCCGCGCTCACGCACGCCGATGTCGGGATTCAACACCAACTTCTGCATCGAATCGCCATGCTCATAATCAAACCAGTTGAAGCGGCGAACTTTGTACGGACAGTTGTTCGAGCAGTAGCGTGTACCGACACATCTGTTATAGACTTGTTGATTGAGTCCTTCATCGCTGTGAACGGTCGCAAGCACAGGGCAAACCGTTTCGCACGGTGCGTTGCCGCAATGCTGACACATCATCGGTTGATGTTGAACAGCGATGTCACCGCCCGGTGATTCATCATAATACCGGTCAATGCGAATCCATGTCATCTCACGGTTGCGGAACACTTCATCCTTGCCGACAAGCGGAATATTATTTTCCGCCTGACAACTGACAACGCACGCAGAACAACCGGTACATTTGCTCAGGTCAATTGCCATTCCCCAATGATGACCTGTATATTTGTGGTCTTCGCTCGTCCACATCGTCGTGAGTTCATGTTCTTTGAAACTGCCTGCTTTGGGATTCTTCACAAAGGCAGCAAACGTAGTTTCCTGAATAATTGGTCGTCGTTCTCCATGACCGGGATCGAGATGTTTCGGAACGTGGAGTGAGTGATGTTCCTGCGTGCAGGCAAGCGTGTGTTTCTTTCCCGTCTTTGAAATATTTACCGCTTGCGTATCATACGAAAGCGAGCCGTTTTCCAATTTGATAAACGGAGCGACATTCTTTCCTACCAATTCACCTGCTTCAACGGTCGGCTTCGCTTCAAACCATTGCGGACCAATCTTCGTAAATCTCTCTGTCCCTTTGCGTCCATAACCAAGCGCAATTGCAATCACCGAATCATGTTGACCCGGTTGAATATGCGCCGGCAGTTCAACCGATTTTCCTTCAACATCAATTCGTACAACATCGGCTTCGGCGATTCCAAGATTGTTTGCCATCGCCGGAGATACTGTTGCATAATTATCCCAAACAATTTTCGTGACCGGGTCGGGAAGTTCCTGCAACCACGGATTGTGAGCATGTCGTCCATCCAACATCGCCGCCTTCGGATAGAGAACAAGATTATAGTTCGAGTCGCTGACTCGACTTGTCGGGACGGCGTCCCGACCTACATTATTTTCATTGAAAACTAAACTCTTCTGTGCAGGAACTTCAATCTTCACAAAACCATCGTACACCGTCTTATCCCAAAACAACTGAAAACCGGAAACTGAAGACTGTAAACCGTAAACAGATTTTTCCCATTCTACTTTGATGAGTTCGAGCGAAGATTTCTTCTCGCCCAACCACGCCGAAATACTTTCTGCAAACGTTCGCGTATCTCCGAATGGTTTGATAACAGGTTGCGTCATCGTAAATGTTCCGGCAACCGGTTCTCCATCAATCCATGATTCGAGCGCGTGTGGTTCAGGACAAACGAACTGTGAAGAACTTTCTGTCTCGTCCGATTGATTCGCGAAACTCACAGAGAGTTCCAACTTCTTCATCCACTCGCCGAACTGTGAACCGACAGGCAAATCATACACAGGATTCACTCCTTGTATGAACAAAGCCGCCACCTGTCCGCTCTTCATTTCATCAAGTAACGTTTGTAACTCGCTGTCGTTCCCCTGCTTTTGGTTTGATGGATGTTCAATGTCAACCGTCGTTCCGTAATTTCCAAGCAGATGGTTGATGGTATTGATGTGCATTTGTGATTGAACATCGTTCACACCGGCAACGACCAAACTTTTTCCTCGTGCGTTCCAAAGTTTTTCTGCAAGTTGTTTGATGAAAGAATCTGTTTCACCGATGGAAGTTGATGGAATCGAAGTTATTCCTGCTTTCTCTGCAAGCAATGATGCTACTTGTTGAATTGCTTTCCTGATTCCATTCGGAGAAAGCCGAACACGCTTATCGGCGTTGCTTCCGGTCAGAGAAACTCTCGACTCGAACTGAACATGATACGAACATCGTGGTTGTTTCTCATTTAACATTCTTCCTGCCTGATACGCGGCGGTAAACTCAACCGGGGAAATCCACGTTCCGAGAAAATCCGCATCGAAACTGACGATGGCCTCTGCTTGGTCGAACTTGAAATGAGGCAGCAACCGGGCACCGTGCGTCTTTTCATGTGCATCTAAAATTGCAGAACAGGAAAGCGCATCGTATTGAACATGCTTCGCCGTTGGATATTGTTCAAGAATTTTTTTGATGAGCGATTTCGTCGTCGGACTCGTGATTGTTCCGGTGAGAAACCGAATCGCTCCGGCTTTTTCTTTTACTGACTGAAGTTTCTCGATGATAACCCGGTCAACTTCCTCCCATGTCGCTTGTTGTCCGTTCTTCATCGGATGCTGAGTGCGTTGAGAATCATACAACGAAAGAAGATGCGCCTGCCCGACCGCACACAATCCGCCATTCGAAACAGGATGAGACGTAATGCCTTCCATTTTTATCGGTCGCCCGTCACGGTTCTTTGCCATCACGCCGCAACCGGCGCTGCAACCGCCGCACGTCGTCGCATACCACGTCGAAACGCCGGGCGTTACTTCTTCAGGTTTGACAACAAACGGAATGGCTTTCTCAACTTTTCCGGGCTTGCATCCGGCAACAAGCGCTCCGCCGAATGAAAATCCGGCAATCTTCAAAAAGTCGCGACGATTTACTCCGCGTAACGGCGGCGCTTCGTCTGCTGACCTGTCGAGTAATATGTTATCGTATTGTTCTTGCATTCTCGATTTAGTTATTTTGTTAATTAGTGATTCGTGATTTGTGCCTTTTAATGATTGCATAGTCGAATAATTACTATTCACGATTCACTACACACTAATTGATATTCTACTCAGTCCTTATTATATTCTTCCGGTGATATTCTATGTCTAATCAATTACTAAATACAGTTGCACAATCTTTTTCGTTGAGTTCGGATGCTTTAGTCGAACAAGGATTGAAAGCATTTTTGCTTGACCAACTTGCATTGCTCAACTCCGAATTTCAATCTCTTCTCGCGCAGCATCGGGTTCATTCCTTTGAAGAATTTGATAAACTACTGATTGCACATCCTGAACGCGAGTCGGCTTTGTTGTCTGATTTTCAACATGCTGATTTTTTGAGTTCTCGTATTTCCGACATCAAACATTGGCTCAACCAATTGAATGGCAATCACTGATTTAATTGAGTTGTCAGTTATTGCCACAACTGAATTTCCCGAAATCATTCGAGTTGTTTCCATCAAAGAACACAAACTTCGAGTAGTTCTGATTGATGAGTCATACATTGACTTTTGGTGGTCCGAACAAGTAAACGGACGCTATGCTCATCATTGGGAGCGGCGACATGTTGATGGTTCAATCTATCGCTATGATAACGCACCACATTCTCCGTGGAAACATTTACGTTCATTTCCTCATCACTTCCATTTCAAATCCGATACGGATGTTCGTGAAAGCGATTTGAATTTGGCTCCGGTTGAAAGCGTTCGACAATTCTTAACGTTCACTTCCACTATCATATTGAAATAACTACTCACCACTGACAATTCACTACTCACTAATAATGACACGCGCTACAATCAGTTGATGCGTGTACAGACTTTCCATTGATACCGTTTGCATTTGCATCGCGGTGGCAGTTCACGCACCAACCCATGGACAAATCGGAAACCTGACGAACTCGTTCCATCGTTTCAACTGCACCATGGCATTTCTGACAATCAACTCCTGCGCTTACGTGGACGCTGTGATTGAAATAAACAAAGTCGGGCAAGTTGTGAACTTTCTTCCAGACAACCGGTGAGGTAGATTTTGTAGAATCCGGTTTTGCTTCATCGGTTAACGCCATCGCGTTGTAAATCTTTCTGATTTCGGAAGAGACAACAAGATTCGGTTTTCGTTTCTCTTTATCCGCCAAATCGTTTTCGGCTTTGACATCAACCCAGGGAGCGCTAACAAACTTGTGACAATTCATGCAAACATTTGTCGAAGGAATACCTGCATGCTTTCCCTGCTCAGCCGCAGTATGGCAATGCAAGCACGCAATCCCAAGTTCTCCTGCGTGCAAACGATGCGAATATGCTATCGGTTGCACCGGTTCGTAGCCCTGATGATTTCCCGGCATCATATAATTGTTCGCGTACGAACCGAGAAAAATTACCATGCTCATCAGCAATGCTACAAAAAGTATTATTGTCAAAACACGACCGCTCATCGAAAGTTCCTTAACTCGGTTTCTCGCATCCTTTGCGGTTATAATACCACCAGTTTATCCACGTGGCGAACACGAGGAACACAATCAATCCCCAATAAAAATTTGTAGCAACACCGGTCGCCCCGATAATCGCGCCGATGACCGACGAAAAGATGAACGGTCCGTACGCCGCAATGGCTGACGTCCATCCAATCACACCTGCCGCTTGCCGCGGGTTGTGCGAGAAAATAATCGGGTATTGTCGAAACGTTGCTGCGTTTCCGATTCCCGCGAAGAAAAACATTCCGAGCATGATGGTAACAAACATCGGAAATTGTTCGACACCTGTCGGAGCGACGAGTCCCAGCGTTATCATCAAAATTGAACCGAGAATGAGCCCGATGCCGGTGATGGTAGTGAGAATTCCACCGCCTGTTTTATCTGAGACAAACCCGAAAATAACACGGCTTGCTGAGCCAATAAGCGGTCCATAAAACGCATACTTCAAAGGTTCGGGGGCGTCAGGAAAGTTTCCGTACAAACTTTTTATCATCATCGGGAACGCGGCGGAAAGACCGGAAAAAGTTCCAAAGGTCATCATGTATGTAATAGTGCAGAACCATGTATGCTTGTTCTTAAAAATATCAAGTTGTTCTTTGAATGACGCTTTGATTGGAACACTTCGGAGGAACCACCAGCAAACAACCGTCATAATAAGCAGCAACGGAATGTACCAGAACGCCGCGCTCTGAAGAAATATTTCTGATGTTCCGAGAACCTCTTTCGTTTTAGGATTGACTTTTGTGAAGACTTCCGCCGCGCCGTAGGTTGCTATACCAAGCATTACCGGTGTCATAAATTGCGCGAGCGACACACCGAAGTTTCCAATACCTGCCTGAATTCCAAGCGCGGTTCCTTTCAACCGTTTCGGGAAAAATAAATTTGTGCTCGGCATGTACGAGGAAAAATCTCCACCGCCGAATCCCGCCGTTATTGCAAGAACCATGAATACCCAGTACGGCGTAGATGGATCCATCACAGCAAGACCAATTCCGACACAAGGAATTAATTTTATCAACGTAGCGATTGTGATGACATGTCTCGTTCCGTAAATCGGGAGGAGAAATGTGTGAATGATACGAAGCGTTCCTCCGGCAAGACCGGGCATCGCTGCAAGCCAGAAGAGTTGTTGTGTATCAAACTTAAATCCGATGCCGGGAAGTTTTGTTACAATTGCGCTCACCATAAACCACGTTGCAAAGGAAAGCGTCAGCGTGATTGTGGTAATCCACAACGTTCTCCACGCTATCTTTTTTCCTTCCGATTCCCAGAGTTTAGTATCTTCGGGGTCCCAACGTTCTAACCATGTTGCCATACTGTTTCTTTCTATGTTATCGTACTATTCTGAGAATCGGGCAGGAAGCTTTTTTGAACACATCGTACGTTCTGCTGCCCATTAATAAACTCCCCATCGGCGACATGTTGTGACTTGCAAGGATAATCATTTCTGCTTTCCGTTCATTCGCCGCCTCGACAATTTCCTGAGCAACATCGCCGTGACGGATTTCCATTTCAATATTCGGAACATTCATCGCCTGTAACCGTTGTGATTCTTTTTCCAGGATTTTCTTTCCTTCGTTCACCCAGTTATCGCGAATTTGGTCCCACTCCTTTGAGTTTGTGAGAATTGTTTCCGAGCCGTGCCATCTGTTTTCAACATATAATAAAACAAGTTTGGCTCCCGAAACTTTGCAAAGATTGCCTGCAACCTGTGTTGCCTTTTCTGCAAGTTGAGAATTTCCGACAGGATAAATTAATGTTTTCAGAAACTTTGTGCCACTCGTTCCATCCGCCGCGACACCGACTACTTCCGTCGGCGGTTTTGTTCTTGCTTTTCCTCCTTTATCAACCCACGTCTTAGTCCATTTGCGTTGAGCAACGCGCATGACGATAAATGCAATCAGCGCTATAGAACTGAATGCGACAAATCCCCAGATAAATGTTCCGGAATATTGTTTTGAAAGTCCCATCGCGTTGGGAAGAAAACTTCCACCGAGCGCACCGATTTCTCCAATCATACTTCCGGCAACCGCCGTAGTGGTGGGCCATCGCAACGGTACGAGTTGGAACAACGCTCCGTTTCCGGCGCCCAACATCGCGAAACAAATCATAAAGAAAATTGTTGTTGCCCAGACATTTGATTGAAATCCGGTTATTACCATCATAAAAATAACAATACCGATAACGTGTGTCAGGGTTGTAATCCCGCCCATTCTGTCTGCGATGTGTCCGCCGAGAACCCTGATGCCGCTTCCCATCAGCGCGGCAAACATTGTCAACTGTCCTGCTTCAACTTTCGTCACGCCGAATTGGTCATGAAAATATGTCGGAAGAAAATTACTTAGTCCGATAAATCCACCGAACGTAACAATGTACACGAGATTGAACACCCAACCATCTTTATCCCACAAACACTTCACATGTTCTTTCAATGTTTGATGTTCTCGGTCCGGCGGTTCTTTTGCAAAAATAATCATCACGATAATCGGGAAAAGCATGAACAACGCACCGAATCCATAGACCGTCTGCCAGCCATACGCAGTTGCAAGCGGAGGAGCCAACAACACGGCAAGAACGGTACCGCTGTTTCCCGCTCCGGCAATTCCCATCGCCAACCCTTTGTACTTGGGAGGAAACCATCCCGAACCAAGCGAAAGAGCAACTCCGAAACTCGCTCCGGCAATACCGAGCAAAACGCCCATGATGAGAACATCGTTGTACGTTTCCACCATAAAGTAGCCGTACAGCATGGCAAAAAATATCATGCTCATTTCAACCAGCGCGGCATTTTTTCTTCCGATGTATTGCGCAAGAACACCGAGAGGAAATCGCATCACTGCGCCAGCGATAATCGGAACGGAAATCATGAATCCTTTTTCTGCGGGAGATAAATTGAATTGCTCACTGATGAACGGCGCCATTGCACCGTTCAACACCCAGATGGCAAAACAAAAATCAAAATACAGGAACGCCGAGAAGAGCGTCGGCGGATGTCCTGACTTCAAAAATTCTTTAATTTTTACCATTGTCTTTTTGTTAGAAAGTTACCAAACGAAAAAAATAATCAACGGAGTTGTCTCGCTTCAACCCATTTTCCGTACCAACGCACAACCTGCGGCTTGCGCCAGAGATACGGATTCGGAACAACGAGCGCGTGTACTAATCGCGTGAACGGAAAGAACGCAATCATCACGTATGCACCGATGATGTGAAGTTTTACCATCCATGGCATCGCGGTGATAAAAGAAATATCCGGATTCAACATCAACAACGACCAAAGGTACGGTGCAGCTGTTGCAGCAAACCATGATGAGCCCCAACTATGAAAAATTGCTGTGTACAATCCCGTCACAACCTGATAAATAAAAATGCCAAAGAGAACCCAATCTGCTGCGCTTGTTACCATTTTCATTTTCGGAACGGAATGTCTTCGTACAACAACACTGATGAGTCCAACCAACGTCAGCAATCCGAAAATGAACGCTGAAATTTCCAGTACATACAAGCGAAGCGGAACGCTGTTCCACCACAACACTTCCCGCGGAATCAGGAACCCGACGAAGTGACCGGTGAGAACGAAGATAATTCCGTAATGAAACGGAACGAGTCCCCAGAAATGATGTTGATTCTCAAGAAACTGAGAAGACAAACTTGAAAACGTAAATGATTCGCGAATGTATCTTCTGATGGAAACAAGAAGAAACAACGCGAATGCCAGATACGGCAGGACGATAAAGAGAACTTGGTCAAGAAAAAACGGACTTGAACTACTCATGGGCTACAACTTCCGGTTGATACTTCGATGTGTTGAACTGATGTTGTTGTTCGAGAAAACTTTTTATTGCATGAAGCAAGTGGACGTACGGATTATCCGTCTCGCCAAACGCCTCGACGATTTTTTCAATTGATGGAGAAATATACTTCACTGCAAACGCGTCGGCTTCTTCTTTTTTCATTCTGCCGAGCGCAAGAAGAATGTGCGTAAGATGGTCGGGCAATTCGGATGATTCTTCGACGGCATGTTCACGCAATACCGAACGCATCATAACGAGAAACTCTCCACGTTCATATTGCTCGCCATACAAATGCCAACCGATTTCCAGATTTGCAATCGGGTTGATATCGAACGTGCGCGTGTAGAGTTCTTCCAATTCTTCAACAGTCAATCCTTCTACACCTTTCTTGAACTTGTCGAGGTGATGTGAGATATGTGATGTGAGATGTAAATTATCTATCTCAAGTCCAATATCCCATATCCCATATCGCATATCGTTAGGATACGAGAGCATCCTCGCGAACCAATCGTACATCTGAACACGCTCGTTCATTAGAGTCCTCGCTCCGGCGCTTGCACGAATCCGAAGCCGGTTTCGCTTCTGTGTTCGTGCGGTTCTTTCATCATTTCGATTGCTTCTTCGCGGTGCATCGGCGGAATGACAAACCTGTCATCGAATGTGCAAAGCGAAGTGAGTTTGTAAATTCCTTCGGCTTCTTCAACGCTACATTCTGCTTCGTGCAAAATTTTCTCAGCAGTTTTCATATCAATATCACCGACGGTTACTGTACGGCGATACATGCGAACTGCTTTCTGTTTCTTCAGAGCATAGACAACTTTTGCCTGATGTCCCGCGCCAAAGATGTTTGCAAGAAATTCAAGAGGCACGCGTGATTGTTCGATATCGTGGAAGAAATTATCCGAAACACTATGCACGGTGTCCTCGTTCTGACTTGCCATCACGGGCGACATCGGAGGAACATAGAACAACATCGGCAACGTGCGGAATTCGATGTGCGGCGGAAGAGCAATCTTCCACTCTTTTACAAATTTATAGACCGGAGATTTCTGTGCGAACTCAATTACTGATTCATGAATTCCATTTCGCAACGCGGCATCAATTACTGCCGGGTCGTTCGGGTTGAGTATGAGCGAGCGTTGTCCCTCAACCAATTGGTCATCGGGAAGTTTTGCAACTTCTTCGAGTCGGTCAGCATCATACAAAAGAACTCCGAGGTAACGAATACGACCAACACAGGAATGGAAACATGCAGGTGCCTGACCGGTTTCGAGTCGCGGGAAACAGAGAATGCATTTCTCCGATTTTCCTGTTGACCAGTTGTAAAATGTTTTCTTGTACGGACATGCGGCGATGCACGAACGCCAGCCGCGACATCGTTTTTGGTCAATCAATACAATGCCATCCTCGCCCCGTTTGTAGAGCGCACCCGAAGGACACGCCGCTACGCAACCGGGATTCAAACAGTGATTGCAAATTCTTGGAAAGTAAAAAAAGACAAGTCGTTCGATGGCAAACAATTGTTGACGTTGTTCTTCAGTCAGACCTTTCAGGTTCGGGTCGTTCTCTGCGTACACAGGAGAACCGCCGAGGTCATCGTCCCAATTCGGTCCCGCTTCGACATTCATGTACTCGCCGGTCACCATAGAAATCGGGCGAGCAGTCGGTTGGTCAGAACCTTCCGGCGCGTTGAACAAGTCAGAATACTTGTATGTCCACGGCTCATAGTAATCATCCATACTCGGCTGAGACGGGTTGTGGAAAATTTCCGTAATCACCCGCGACTTGCTTGTTGATTTCAATCGCAACCGAGTTCCGTCCTTTTCCCAACCGCCTCGGTACTTTTCCTGATTTTCCCATTGCGTCGGATAACCGGTTCCCGGTTTCGTTTCGACATTGTTCCACCACATATACTCTGCGCCGCGCCTGTCCGTCCAGATATTCTTACATGCGATACTGCACGTATGACAGCCGATGCACTTGTCTAAGTGAAACACCATTGATACTTGAGAGCGTACGTTCATAAAGTTTCTCGTTTTAGAATTCGTGATTGGTGAGTCGTGAGTGGTGAGTTGTGAGTTGCTATGACTCCATAACTCCAACACTCCATAACTCCTGATGATGTTCCGATTCCAATAATGCAAATTGAATGAGTTACCATATCAACTCCGGGCATTTTCTTACCAACACATGTGTATCACGGTTACATCCAATCGGTCCCCAATAATTAAAGTGGAACGTAAACTGTCCGTAGCCGCCAATCATGAGGTTTGGTTTTAGACGTGTCCGGGTAAGCGAGTTATGTCCGCCTGCTCGCTTGTTATTTCTCAGAGGCGATTTCGGGACTGAGTACGTTCGCTCCGGCGAGTGATAGATGATGCAAATGCCGCGTGGAATTCTCGCACTGACTGCCGCACGAGTAACCACAACTCCGTGGTCGTTATGCACTTCTACCCAATCGTTATCGAAGATGCCGAGTTCTTCCGCATCTTTGTCGTTCATCCAGAACGGTTCGACTCCGCGGGAAAGTGTTGTCATGCGTTGGTTGTCGCCGTAGGTCGAGTGGATGTGCCACTTGCCGTGCGGCGTTAGGTAATTGAGCATCATCGTCTTCCCGACTTCTTTGCTGAACCGCAAGTCTGCGTACTGTGTAGGAAGCGGTTTCGGTTTGTACGTCGGAAGATGTTCACCGAACATAATATATCCGGGATGGTCAAGGTAAAAATGCTGACGTCCCGTCAATGTTCGCCACGGAACCAATGCTTCTTTATTGTAGGTGAACGGCGAATATGCTCGACCATCTTCCGCCAAGCCCGACCACATCGGACTATTCAACAATCGAGTCGGCTTACTTTGTAATTCCTTGTATGATGTTCTTGTACCACGATTCTTTTCTGCAAGTTGAACAAGCGGCAACCCGGTTTTCTCTTCCATATTTTTGTATGAGCGATACGCGAGTTCACCGTTCGTTACCGTTGCCAGAAGGAGAATCGTGTCACACACATGAACATCATCTTTCAATGAAGGATATTTTTTTCCGTCAAACTCGACAGTCGGATGCGTGATAAGCATTTGGTCGTAGAAATCATCAATCGCATACTTCGTCCCGTGCGCGCCAAGTCCGTTTTGGCGCGCCATCGGACCGAAGGATATATATTGATGAAACACATTCTTGTAATCTCTGTTCATAATGGCAAAGCCGGGCATCGTCTTTCCGGGTGTCGCTTCGATTTCTCCATCAATCCAATTCTTGATAGATGGCTGAGCAATCTCCGCGGCAGAATCATGTGCGAGCGGTGTTGCGACTAAATCTTTTACCGGTTCAGGGAAATGTTTCTTCGCCAGTTCAGAAAACTTCTTGGCAATTGCTTTGAAAATATCCCAGTCGCTTTTCGATTCCCAACACGGAGGAACTGCGGCAGAAAGCGGATGAATGAACGAGTGCATGTCGGTTGAATTCAAATCTGCTTTCTCGTACCACGTCGCCGCCGGAAGCACAATGTCGGAATACAATGCCGACGTATCCATGCGGAAGTTGAGGTCAACCACTAAATCCATTTTCCCCTGCGGGGCGACTTCATGCCAGACAACTTCTTTCACATGGTCTTTTGCCATGTCTTCAGAAATTGTGTTGGTATGCGTTCCGAGATAATGTTTGAGGAAATACTCATGTCCCTTCGCGCTCGACATCAGCGCGTTCCCGCGCCAGATGTACCAAACACGGGGCCAGTTCTCCTGCGCGTCCGGGTCTTCAACCGAAAATTTTAACTCCTTCGATTTGAGTTGTTCGACTGCATACTTAATAATTTCTTCGTTCGTTTTCGCGCCAGCCGCTTCTGCCTCTTTAATCAAATCAATTGAATTTTTATTGAACTGAGGATAAAACGGAAGCCAGCCGTTTCGCACTGCCTTCACCTGTACATCCATCGTGTGCCCGTGAGCGAGCGAATCTTTCGGTTGCTTCTGTGGAACCGTGTGATAATCGGTAAAGTCTTTTTCGTAGCGCCATTGGTCGGTGTTGACGTAATGCCAACTCGGAGCGTTCTGTTGACGCGATGCCGGATACCAATCTTTCGCGAACGCAATCGCACCCCACGGTTCGCCCGGCGCTAATTTTTCCTGACCGACATAGTGAGCAAGTCCGCCGCCGTTCACGCCAACGCAACCGCAGAACATGAGCGCATGAATTCCCGCCCGGTACATCAGGTTTGCATGATACCAGTGATTGATTCCTGCACCAATGATTATCGTGCATTTGCCGTTCGTGTGTTGCGCGGTTGAACCCCACTCACGTGCAAACTGTAACAAATCTTTCCGCCCGATGCCTGTGTACTTCTCCGACCATGCAGGCGTGTACGGAGAATTTTCATCATCAAAATCTTTCGGGTAGTCACCTTTGAGCCCGCGGGAAACACCGTACTGTGCCATCAACAAATCATACACTGTTGCGACAGTAATAGTCTTTCCGTCTGCTGTTTGAATTTTCTTCACAGGCACTTCACGGACAAGTGATGTTCCTTCCGCAAAATTATCGAAGCGAACTTTCACAACACCATCACCCGAATTGAGGAATGTAATTTTCGGTGCGATGTCTGTTCCGTCCTGTCCGTCCTTGAGAATGAGGTTCCATTTTCCTTTTGCGGTTCCCCATCTGTCGCCAACGCTTCCCATCGGCATTTTCGGCTGAGATGCTGTTTCATCCCACATGAGGAATTTCCACTCGCCATTCTCGATAGCAGAATATTTTTGCAAACGATTCGCGCGAAGTAATTGTCCCGCCTCGAATGATGCGCCGTCTTCCTTCAGTTCAACAAGAAACGGAGCGTCTGTGAATTTCTTTGTGTAATCAATGAAGTAGGGAACTTGCTTTTCGTGATGGAATTCTTTCAACAAAACATGATTCACAGCCATCCACCATGCGCCGTCCTGTCCCGCGTTGACAGAAATCCAATGGTCGGCGTACTTTGCTACTTGATTGAAATCGGGAGCGAAGACATACATCTTTGTTCCGTTGTGCCGCGCTTCTGCGGCGAAGTGTACATCAGGCGTTCTCGTCATGTTCAGGTTCGCACCCATAACGGCAAGAAGTTTCGCGTTGTACCAATCGGCAGACTCGTTCACGTCAGTCTGTTCGCCCCACGTTTCGGGCGAAGCGGATGGCAAATCGCAGTACCAATCATAAAATGAAAGAGAGATTCCGCCCATCAATTGCATCAAGCGCGCGCCTGCGGCATAACTAACCATTGACATCGCGGGAATCGGAGAGAACCCGGCAATCCGGTCGGGTCCGTGCGACTTGATTGTGTGGATGTTCGCTGCCGCCATAATTTCCAACACTTCATTCCAACTTGTGCGACGGAATCCGCCTTTGCCCCGTGCACGATGCCAACGTTGCCGCGCTTCGGGATTATTGACCAACGACTTCCACGCATCTACCGGGTCTTCGTATTCGGCACGTGCTTTTCTCCAGAGGTCAACCAATGCGCCGCGAATATACGGATACTTCACTCGCAACGGGCTGTACAAATACCACGAGTATGAAATCCCTCGTTGACAGCCGCGTGGTTCGTACGGCGGCAAACTTTTTTCGAGCAACGGGTAATCGAGTCCCTGCATTTCCCACGTAACGATTCCGTCTTTCACATGAATCATCCACGTGCAACTACCCGTGCAGTTTACGCCGTGCGTACTGCGAACGACTTTATCGTGTTGCCAGCGATTGCGGTAAAATTCTTCCCAACTCCGAAGTTTTGGGTCTTCTTCATCTTTAATCCAGGGGATGATTCCGGTTTTATTCATGGATAATCTCCGATTTACGTTTTTCAACTAATGGTCGTCTTACTGCGCGGAAACGTTTGTTCCACACGACATCAAAAACAGCAAGCATTAATATCGCTCCGCCAAGCCCGAACAGAACAAAATTCAATCTCGCTGTCGCGGGGTCTTCCGGTGCACGTTGCAACGTGTGTTGAAAGTACGCTGTGAGTGCAAGAACTTCTTCAGGGTCGAGCGCTTGTTTTTTGAATACTGATTGCATGGTTGGAGTTGCGGGAGCGGAAAGCCATGTTGCAAGTGTTTTCCGTCCTTCATATCGTTCAAAGACGGTTGTTAATTCCGGTGCAAGTAATCCGCCTCCGAGTCCGCCGATGCCATTCACGCTGTGGCAGGAAATGCACGCCGGTCCGCCGTTCTTGAGAGCAATCGTCCCGAGAAAAATCTGATGTCCTGTTTCAATATCGTTTTGGTTGAAAGGTCTGTCGCTCAATTGCATTCCGGCAAACTGCGATTTTTCCAATTTCGATTCGGCGATAATTAAATCAAGCAATGCCTCTGCGCGGGCTTTGTTCATCCCGACAACCGTTGCCATGATTGCGCCACGTGAATCTTTCTGCAATTGCAGAGCGTACGGGTCGCCTGCCTCAATCATTCCTTTCGGGTCCATCATAAACTTGACGAGCCATGCGCGGTCTTTCCGTTCCTGTACATTTTTCAAATCAGGTCCCGTCAATCGTCCGCCGCCGATGGTGTGGCAACTCATACAATTCTGTTTGAAGTAATCTGCAGTCTCCTGTGCGATGGTAAGTGACGTAATTCCAATAACAAGGAGAATGACTACCGTTATTTGTTTCAAACAAAAAAAATGTCTCATAGCATTTCTCATATTCAGTTTACCGAAGCAATTTCTGTCGCTTGTATTTGATTCATCGCCTCTAACACGCTCAATTTATCGTCAATGTGTTTGCTGAGGTCTTCGATGGTTTTCTCATTTAACATTTTGAAAATAATTCCCTTTGCATCTTTCCAATCGGTATGAACGGGACAAGGTTTCTCATCACCGCAACTCGGAAATCCCATTACGCAATGACTGAGAAATGCTTCTCCGTCTATTGCACGAACGATATCAATCAACTTGATTTGCGTGGCATTTCGTCCAAGGTCAAACCCGCCGTTCTGTCCTTTATACGATGCAACTATTTCATGCCGGGCCAGCACTTGAAGCACTTTGCTAAGAAAATGATATGGAATGCGAAGCGAAGATGCGACATCAAGCAAATGAATCGGTTTCCCGTTCTTTGTCTTGGCGAGGTAAAGTACTGCCTGAAAAGCATACTCGCATGATTTAGAAAATAATACTGGCACGAATAAAAGTCATTTTAGATATTATTGTCCTATTCAATCATTATGCCATTGAGCAGGAAAATCATTTCCCTGTTTTTTAATATTTTTTAATGGGTATGTATGAAATTAAAGACATTTTTATCTCATTTATGATAAGAAAACAATCTTTATCATTTCATAAATGAAAAAAATATCTGTCAATTTTAATTATTTTACCAAGACGTTCTATCGAACGGAAACGAAAAGAGGAAACTACTTTTCTCCAAAATTAAAGAAAAGCAGTCTCCTTGTTAGAATTGATACCTCACAAAAGAAGAACGACTGTTAATTTTTTCGCGCTTCTTCGAGCCAAACTTTTACTTCATGAACGCTGGGAATTCTGCCGCTCGTCTTCAACTCATCATTGATAAACAGTGATGGAGTTTTTACCGTACCAAGCCGGGCGATTTTGTAAATATCACTAATCCACTCGACCTCGGCTTCGGTCGGAAACTGAGCGACGGCTTCTTCTGTGTTCATGAGTGTTTGCTGGGTCTTAATTCCCGGCAAACCGGCAACTTTGATGATCATATTTTTGGGTTTCATAATTGAAAAAAGAACTTTTTTAAAGAACCGGTACCGGTTCAAAAACTTTTGGTGTAATGCGAACCTGCGGAACAAGATGCTGGGCTTCAAACACTGCCATAGCGGTGATGTTCACAATGTCACTCACATCGTTCCCGGGCACAAGAAGATACACGGGCTTTTTAATCCCCATCAGCATCGGTCCGATGGCTGTTGCGCCACCAAGTCGTGAAAGTAACTTGTACGCAACATTCGCAGACGTCAAGTCAGGGAAAATCAACACATTTGCTCCGCTCTTCAGATTGCTGAACGGATATAATTCATGTATTATTTCAGGAACAACGGCAGAATCTGCCTGCATCTCACCATCAATCATTACATCGGGGGCTTTTTGCCTGACGAGTTTTACAGCCTTTTGGACTTTTTCGACCAACGGATGTTTTGTGCTACCGAAATTACTAAACGAGAGCATGGCGATACGCGGCTCAATACTGAATTGACGGACTTTCTCAGCCGTCAGAAGTGCAATCTCTGCAAGTTGCTCTGCTGTCGGCTCAATGTTCACTGTTGCATCAGCAATAAAAATAGTTTGATTCTTGAACACGAGCATATATAAGCCCGCAATCGTATCAACGCTTTCCTTCTTGCCGATGATTTGCAACGCGGGGCGAACCGTGTCGGGATAATGCTGCGTTAAACCAGAAATTAACCCGTCGGCATCACCACGTTCTACCATCAACATTCCGAAGATATTGTGCGTCTTCACCTGTCGTTCGGCATCGGAACGCGTGACCCCTTTTCGTTGCCGTGCATTATAATAAGAAGTTATGTAAGAATCCAACTTTTCAGATTTAGACGGATTGATGATTTCAATACCATCAAGACTCAATCCCAAATCGTTGATTCGCTGATGAATGAGCGTACGGCTTCCGAGCAGAATCGGCGTCGCAATATTTTCATCTACAATAATCTGAGCGGCGCGAAGTATTTTCTCTTCCTCGCCTTCTGGGAACACAATGCGTTTCGGTTCGCTCTGCGCTTTGTGAATGAAGAACCGCATCACCTCGCGATGTTTGCCGAGGCGCGCTTCCAACGAATCGCGGTACGCTTCAAAATCCTTAATCGGTCGCCGGGCGACACCCGATTCGATTGCCGATTTTGCAACGGCTACCGCTTCCCACAATAATACGCGCGGGTCGAACGGTTTCGGAATAATATACTCGCGATTGAATTCAATTTTCTTTCCGCCGTACGCACGGATAACAGAATCGGGAACATCTTCTTTCGCGAGTTTGGCAAGCGCCATCGCCGCGGCAATTTTCATTTCATCGTTGATTGCTGTTGCGCGAACATCCAGCGCTCCGCGGAAAATGAACGGGAACCCAAGCACGTTGTTCACCTGATTCGGATAATCGGAACGACCGGTCGCCATAATAATATCATCACGCGCATCGCACGCGTCGGGGTATGTTATTTCCGGATCCGGATTTGCCATTGCAAACACAATCGGGTTGTCTGCCATGGACTTCACCATTTCCTTCGTGACAATATCCTTGATGGAAACGCCGCAGAAGACATCCGCTCCGTTCATTGCTTCGACGAGCGTTCGCTTTTCTGTTTCCGCTGCGAAGTATTCTTTGTACGGGTTCATTCCTTCCGTTCTTCCTTTGAAGACAATTCCTTTTGTATCAACAAGAAGAATATTTTCTTTGCGGACGCCGAGCCGTTCATAAAACTTCGCACACGCAATTCCCGCCGCGCCCGCGCCGCTGAACACAACTTTCACTTCCGAAATGCTTTTGCCGACAATTTCCAACGCGTTCAATAATGCCGCTCCGCTGATGATTGCCGTTCCGTGCTGGTCATCGTGGAAGACGGGAATGTTCATCGTACGTTTCAATTCTTCTTCGATGTAGAAACACTCCGGCGCTTTAATATCTTCGAGGTTAATACCGCCGAATGTCGGCTCCAGCAACTGCACAGTTCTGATGATTTCATCGGCATTGTGCGTGTTCAACTCAATATCGAACACATCAATATCGGCAAAGCGTTTGAAGAGAACGCCCTTCCCTTCCATCACCGGCTTGCCGGCAAGCGCCCCGATATCGCCCAAGCCCAGCACTGCTGTTCCGTTTGAAACAACTGCTACGAGATTGCCTTTCGATGTGTAGAGGTACGCATCATCAGGATTCTTTTCTATTTCTAAACATGGCTCGGCAACACCCGGAGTGTACGCGAGCGAGAGGTCCCGTTGGGTTTGACAGGGCTTTGATGAAATTACTTCTATCTTTCCATGTCTTCCCTGCATGTGATAATCAAGCGCTTCTTGTTTCCGTATCATTGTTGTATTCCTAAATTTTTATTCTTCAGTATAAGGCAAATAAATTATTCTTGCATCGGAGACATCATTCCGGTTTCCTCGCTCAACGACTCATGACGATATTTCCAACACAGAAGCTCCTCTGCGGATGAAAGCAATGGTTCCACCAACTGAACATTTTTCACATTTTTCCACTTCGGAAGAATTTGGTCATTGAGAAATTTCGTTGCGAAACCATACACATCAATATCATCAAGCACATCCTCATCAATACACAAATACAGGTCCACTTCCGCCGAATGGTTGTTCATCGTGCGCGGGATAAGAGCATACGCCATCAAATCCGTATGCTTCCAAACATACTTCTTCGATTTTGTATTGTACGTGTTTGGCAAATCAAGCGGCTTGGAGATTGCTTTGTTTGTCTCAATCTTCAGTTCAATTTTTTCACATTGCTTGCAGGATTCTGTTGTTTCCATGATGATTCCAATGAATTGTTTCTGAGTCAGGGATTCGCTTCAGCGAGTGAGCGAGAATATACTCTTCCATTGCCGTTCATCGGCATAAACTTATTTTCGATTCCATAACGTTCGAGTTCTTCGCGGAAATCCGGATGAGCGATGTCAATCAATGCTCTCATTCTTTGCCGGATAGTTTTGCCGTACAAATCGGCAACGCCGTATTCCGTCACGACAAAGTGGACATCGCCTTTCGAGGTTGTCACTCCTGCGCCTTCTGCAAGTACGGGAACGATGCGAGAGAGATTTCCTTTCTTTGCGGTCGCAGGCAAAGCGATAATCGGTTTCCCCTCTTTGCTACGCGATGCGCCCCGGATAAAATCAACCTGACCACCGAAACCGCTGTAAAAATATCTGCCGATAGAATCAGCACAAACTTGCCCGGTCAAGTCAACTTCAATCGCTGAGTTGATGGCAACCATTTTATCATTTCGTGAGATGATGAACGGGTCATTCGTGTAGTGCGATGGATGGAACTCGATAATAGGATTATTGTTAATAAAATTGAATAACGGTTTCGATGCGAGAACAAACGAAGCAATAATTTTTCCGGGATGGAGTGTCTTCTTTTCGTTCGTCAAAATTCCTTCTTCCACTAATTTGATGACGCCGTCGGCAAACATTTCCGTGTGCATTCCGAGGTCCCGTTTGCCGTGAAGGAATCTCAGCACCGCATCGGGAATTGCGCCGATTCCCAACTGCAACGTCGAACCGTCTTCAATCAAATCGGCAATATTCTTTCCGATTTTTTCATACACCGTGGCTTCTTCCGGTGATGTATCTTTATCAACCTGAGGCAATTCTTTCAACGGAACATCCGCTTCAACCGCGTACGTGAACTTATCAATATGAATGAAACAATCACCCAACGTTCGCGGCATTTGCGGATTGACCTGAGCGATAATGACTTTCGCCACTTCCGTCGCGGGCTTCGTACACTCTACTCCAACGCCGAAACTGCAAAAGCCATGTTCATCCGGCGGCGAAACATGAATAAGCGCAACATCAATCGGGAGGATACCTCGATAAAACAATCCGGGAATTTCCGAAAGAAAAATCGGTGTGAAATCCGCCCGACCATCGTTCACCGCTTCGCGCATATTCTTCCCGATGAACAACGCATTGTGCCGGAAATGTCCTTCCATTTCGGGATTTGAATAACCGGTCTTTCCGACCGTGAGCAGGTGAATGACTTCAACATCTTCGAGTTCGTTGTGTCTTCCACACATCGCCTCAACCAACACTTCGGGCATTGCGCAGCCCGGATGCACATACACTCGTTGCCCCGACTGTATTACTCTTACTGCTTCATCAGCAGTTCTCAATTTCGATTTATAACGTCCTAACCAATTCATAATATATTTTTTAACTCAGCAATGTATCCCTATTAATAAATCCTAAATTCTAATTTCGAAATTCTAAACACCTGCCCGCAGCAGGCGGGAATTCGAATCCCGAATTGCTAAACAAAATTTCATAAGCAACATTTGAAAATTCGTATTTAGGATTTGTTTAGGATTTTGAAATTTGATATTCTGATTTTTCATTTGACTAATTCTTCAACATCAACTGCTGTTAACTCAAATCGTTTTGCAATTGATTCACTTGTACATTTTCCCTGAAACGTGGAGACGCCGTGCGCTAATCCTTTATTTTCTGCAATGGCTTGATGCAAACCCTTTCCCGTAATCTCCAATAAATACGGAAGCATCGCATTCGTTAAACCATTGGTTGCTGTTCGTGCTACGTTTGCCGGAATATTCGGAACACAGTAATGAATGACATTATGAGTGACATACACCGGGTTCTCCAACGAAGTCGGTCTGCTTGTTGCAACGCAACCTCCTTGGTCAATGGAAATATCGAGAATAATCGAACCCGGCTTCATCTGCTGAACCATTTCCGAAGTAACAAGATGCGGTGCGCGCTCTCCTTTAATCAATACCGCACCAATAACAACATCGGCAAACGGCAACGCCTTCTGAAGATTATATTCATTCATCAGTGCCGTTACAGCACGATGATTGAAACGATTTTCCAGAGTTCGTAATCTGCTCAACTCTTTATCAAGCACAATTACTTCGGCACCGACACCAAGCGCGACACGCGTTGCCGCCGCACCGACAGTTCCCGCGCCGAGAATGACAACCGTCGCAGGGGGTATTCCGGTAATGCCGCCGAGAACAATCCCGCGTCCGTAATTCGTACTTTCCAAAAATCGTGCGGCAATTTGAATTGACATTTGTCCCGCAATCTCACTCATCACCTGGAGAATGGGTAAATCTCCGTTCGCATCTTCAATCAGTTCATACCCGACCGCGCATATTTTTTTTTCAAGAAGCAACTCGATGACTCGCTGTTTTGCAATCGGCAGGTGTAGGAACGAGAGAAGCGTTTGGTCTTCTTCCAATCGCTCGCAATCGTTTTCGTTCGGCGGAGAAATTTTAAGAATGATATCCGAGCGACCAAAAATTTCATCGCTCGTATAAACTATCTTCGCTCCGACTTTTTCATATTTTTCGTCGGCAAAGTGTGATGCATCGCCCGCATTCTTTTCGATATACACAGCGTGACCATTACTAACAAGCGATTGTACACCCGCAGGTGTCAGTGCAACACGGCGTTCAAACGATGGGTTTTCTTTGAGGATTCCTACATTCATAACATTTTTTTTGATTGTTCCCGCTCTGAATTTGTCAACTATTATGCCAGATGAAATATACATTTTCTATGTAATTAACAGATAATACATCAATTCCATAGTCTGTCCTTTCAGAGTTGAGAAGAAACAAAACAAGGGGTGTCATGAGTGAGATAGTGAATAAAAAAGAGCGAAGTACAACACTTCGCTCTTTCATTAATTGACAAGTAACTCTCCAGATTCAACTCCATCAAACAAATTTATTGGAGCGAGTTGATTCCGGTTATCCTTCACAAATCACTTAAGGTTCAACCCCGCCTTTGTGGGGATTTCTGATTTAGTGACTGCGTCACTTAATCATCAACATCTTCTTCACATCCGTGAACA
Source organism: Ignavibacteriota bacterium (assembly GCA_016212665.1). Lineage (NCBI taxonomy): Bacteria > Pseudomonadati > Ignavibacteriota > Ignavibacteriota bacterium. The sequence continues at coordinate 5,340 of JACREZ010000041.1, read as the reverse complement.
CTTCCGATGTTTGTCCAAGTTCGTTTACACTCTCTACTTTCAGGCGATAGAAATACACACCCGAAGGCAGGTCGTTGCCGCTAAACTCGACAACATGGTTTCCAATATCAAGCGCTTCGTGATTGAAGAGTGTCGTGATTTCCTGTCCGAGAATATTGTAAATCTTCAGCGTTACGACCGAAGGTTCAGGCAGTGCAAACTGAATATTCGTTGCCGGGTTGAACGGATTTGGATAGTTCTGCGAGAGAGAATATTCAAGCGGAACTTCACCAAGTGAAATAATGTAATCCCGTTTTTGCCTGAGCAACGGTAGTTTGTTCGGGTCACGATAGAGGAACTTCACATCACGCAACCGCTTCACACCCTTCACACCCTTAATTACGATAAGATATTTCGACGGATTCGTCGGGTACTTCGGATTTTGTATGTGAATGGTATCCAATTCATTCAACAACAACGAAGATTTTTTATAGAAAGCACTATCAATCTTGCTGATGGTTCGATAGAGGAGTTCATAATAATACGAGGGCCAACGGAATGTCGTATCTCCGTTCAAGTGAATACGCCGGCTCAATGTTAACACGGAATCGGCAAACGTGAGAATTTCTCTGACAGACCAATGTTTGAACAGAGTATCTGCACGGTTCATCACATCAGCAGAATCATTGTTATAGAGCAGGTCGCCAAACCCACCCGGAATAATGCCGCTATCGCTTGCCGCAATGTTTGTTTTCGCAGCCGTCATCTCTGCAGAGAGTGCGTTCCCGAAGTTCCCGAAGTACGTTACTGTCGAGCCTTCGCCGGTGAAGGTTAACGGTCCTGGAACATATCTCTTCCAATCTTTTCTTCTCCTGTTGACAGGTTTATTTCTATCTAAAAGGTAATTCCTGATAATAGATGTATTAAACGACCAGAATCGAGTGGATGCTGAATGGTATCTCGATAGAGGTGAACGCAACCATCCATAGAAATCGGCGCTATCAGGCATTGGAACACCTACAAGTAAACGACCTTTATCAAGTATTTTCGAAAATATCGTATCACGCAACCCTTTGAAACGTCCTTTGTTGCTGTTGTAATCATCCACTAAGAACGTTCGCATTTTCACCGTATCGCCATCGTACGCATTACCGAAATCCAAACCGGAAGTATCGAGTCCGCTCGTCATCGAGACCGAATAATAACTATCCGGATACGTCTTCGTGAACATATTCTTTGCCGCTTCCTGAACTTTGTAGTTCCCGGCAAACACAGAATCGAAGAAGTACGTGCCATATGTTGTCGTCTTGGCAGTATCAACAACATTTTCGTTTTGATCCACAAGGAGAATGGTAAAGTTCCGCAAACCAATTTCGCCGCTTCCTTTCGCTCCTGAACTGTCGTAATCGTAGAACTTTAGTCCGCTGATTGAACCGAACTTGAAGTTCCCGAAATTCACATTCACGAGGTCCATTCCCGAAGTAACAAGATATGTATAAGAACCGCTCGATGGTTGCGTGAACGTCCATCCTGCTTGCTGTACTTCTCTCACGGTATATGTTCCGGCAACCAATCCGACAAACGAATACTCGCCCGCCTCATCGGTAAACATACTATCAACGACAGTGTTATTCTTTTCCAATTTGATAAGCCAATTGGAAAGCGTTCTGTCACCCGCGTTGTATGTCGAATCGCCAGTCATATCTTCATACTTGACGCCACTAATTGTTCCAAGTTTGAAGTTTGCAAAGTCTTTCCCTATTGCATTAGTACCTGAGACAATGCTGACCGAGTACGCCCTCGGTCCTGCATTCATTTCCGAAACCGGCGCAACAGAATTTGTAACACGCGGATATGTTTGAATCCATCCCGCTTTCAAACTTTCCTGTACGATATATGTTCCGGCAAGCAAGTTTGTGAACAGATAAGAACCATTCGAGGCGGTTGTTTGGCTCGACTGTAATTGTCCGTTCTTGAACAATTTAATTCTCCAACCTTGCAGTACAGAATCACCGACGGTCGCGCTGTCTTCAAACAAATCATTATACTTGATTCCGCTGATTGTTCCCATCTCGAAGTTCCCGAAATCATTATTCGTCGAACTGCCACCGGATTGCACACCTGCACTACCAACAATAATTTGATACGCACGGGGTCCGGCATTCACATCAGAAGCGGGAGAAACAGAATTCGCAACCTGCGGATATGTTTGCGCCCAGTTCGTCTTCAAACTTTCCTGAAGAATGTACGTTCCGGGAGAAATATTTGAGAAGGAGAAATCACCACTTCCCGACGTGCTTGTTCTTCCGACAAGTTGAGCATTCTTAAATAATTTAATTGTCCATTCGCTTAACGGAGTATCATTAACGACTGATGAATCACCCGCTGTATCCTTATACTTCACTCCGCTGATGTTCACATTTTGGAAGTTTCCAAAATTAACATTTATCGAATCAATCGCTGACAGAATTTGTATTGTATAGACCCCACCCGTCGGGGCAGTCTGCGTCCAACCCGTTTGCGATTGCTCCTCAATCAGCCATTGACCGATATCGGAGATTGTGAAAGTGAATTGATAATATCCGCTTTCATCGGTTGTATCGTAACGGACATCAAGTCCTTTCGTTGCACGAACAACCCAGTTCATCATTCCGACATCTTCTGCATCCTGAGTTCCATCAGCATCGAAGTCGTTGAACTTATAACCGGAAATTGAAGGATTCTTGAAGTTTCCGAAATCCTTGTTCTGTGCGTTCGTATCAATGTCAACATATTGTGAATAGGTAACGGACGGAGGATAGGTTTGTTCCCATCCGATTTCCATCACTTCACCGATTGTCCACAATCCCAACTGACCCGGACCGAAGAGCAATTCATAATATCCCGATTCAGATGTTACCGCTTCGACAGAATAGATATCACGCGAAGCAAGAATCAACCAGCCAACCAATCCCGGCTCACCGGCATCGCGTGCGCCATTTCCATTCAGGTCATTGAATTTCACACCGCTGACTTTTGGCTGTTTGAAGTTGCCGAAATTCTTCCCGGTTGAATTCGTACCGGAAAAAACCGTCACAGTGTACGTTCCGGGAAATTGCGGCTGAGTTTCAAACCAACCATACTGAACGGTTTCAGAAATCACCCAATCGCCAATCTCCGAAGTTGTAAAGACGAATTGATAATAACCGTTCGCATCGGTCGTCTCTTTCTTCACTGCTTCATTCTTCGTCGCGATGATTTCCCATCCTTCCAAACCGCTTTCCTGCGGTTGGTCCCAAACACCGTTGCCGTTCCGGTCATAATATTTATAACCGGAAATGCTCGCTGCCTGGAAATTTCCAAAGTTTACGTTTTGTGTATCAACATGGGAAACGATGTTGAGTGAATAACTTCCGTTATTACCCGGAAGTGTCTGTACCCAACCTGCCTGATTGGATTCAGAAACAGTCCACATGCCTGCATCAACTGCATCGAATGAAAATTCATAGTAACCAAGTTCATCCGTCGTATCGTTCTTTGTTGACAATCCTTTTGAAGCAACAATCTCCCAACCGGAAAGTGTCGTTTCACCATCGTCCCAGATGCCGTTGCCATTTGTATCATCAAATTTATAACCCGATACTTTAGAACGGAAGAAGTTTCCGAAATTATTTCCTGTTGATTGAACACCGGAAGTAATTTCAATTGAATACGTTCCGCTCGCCGGTTCAGTCTGCGTGTAATTTTCCTGAGCCGTTTCTCCGATATTCCACGTGCCGCTCTCATCCGATGCAAACGCAAATTCATAGAATCCGTTCGCGTCAGTCGTATCCTTCTTTACTGCGAGATCTTTCGAGGCGGTTATTTCCCACCCGCTCAATACCGGTTCACTTTCGGCTTGCCGAATTCCATCACCGTTCATGTCTTCATATTTGACACCACTGATAATTGCCTGACGGAAATTCCCGAACTCAATTCCCGTAAATGTTTGCCCGCTTGTTGTGACAACCACATCCGACGGATTCGGAGTCGTCTGTGTCCATCCTGCTTGGTTCGCTTCACGGACTTTGTACGTTCCGGTAAATAAATTTCCTATTTGATAATTACCATTGCTGTCAGTCGTATCATGACGTTCTCCACTCTCAAAGAGTGAATTATCATTCGCATCAAGGAAGATAATCCAACCTTCCAAACCGCTCTCCAACGCATCTTTCACGCCGTTACCGTTCGCGTCTGAGAATTTTATTCCGCTGACGAAAGCAAGTTGGAAGTTACCAAAGTTCTGTCCGCTCACATCCGTCCCACTTGAGGTGGTAATTGATGACGGATTTGCAGTGGTTTGCACCCAACCCGCTTGCACCCCCTCACTCAACAAGTACGTGCCGGGTCCCAAGTTGGTGAACGAATAATTTCCATCAACATCTGTCGTCGCGGAATCAGTCGCTGAACCAGTCAGATAAATCTTCCAACCGGAAAGTCCGGGGTCTTCCGCATCTTTTGTTCCATCACCATCCATGTCATTGAACTTCATCCCGCTGATGCTGACCTTTTCAAAGTTCCCGAAGTTCTGTCCGTTCACATCCGTGCCGCTTGATGTCGTTATCGCGGATGGATTACTTGTTGTCTGCACCCAGCCATTCTGTGATTCTTCACTCAAACTGTACGTGCCGGGTCCCATTCCAACAAACGAATAATTTCCATTCGCATCCGTCGTCGCTGAATCGGTCGCTGAACCATTCAGAAAAATCTTCCAACCTGAAAGTCCGGTATCTTCCGCATCTTTCGTTCCGTCTCCGTCCAAGTCATTGAACTTCATCCCGCTGATAGAGACTTTCTCAAAGTTTCCAAAATTCTGTCCGCTAACATCCGTACCGCTTGATGTTGTGATTGCCGATGGATTTGCTGTTGTCTGCACCCAACCCGCTTGCACCCCCTCACTCAACGAATACGTGCCGGGTCCTAAGTTGGCAAATGAATAATTTCCGTTCGCATCGGTCGTCACCGAATCTGTTGCTGAACCGGTCAGATAAATCTTCCAGCCGGAAAGTCCGAGGTCTCCAGCATCTTTTGTTCCGTCGCCATCCATATCATTGAACTTCATCCCGCTGATGCTCACCTTCTCGAAGTTCCCGAAGTTCTTTCCACTCAGGTTTGTGCCACTTGTTGCAATTGTCTCGCTGTACGTTCCACCGACAGGCGCTGTCAATAACCAGCCACTCTGCATTTCTTCCGTGATGGTGTAATTCCCTTGCGCAAGATTCACGAACGAATAATTTCCGTTCGCATCTGTTGTCGTCGAATCAACCCGGTCTCCGCCAATATAAATCTTCCAACCGCTCACACCATTATCTCCCTCGTCTTTTACACCGTCTCCGTCCATGT